>NZ_JCACCM010000019.1:0-62405 GCF_059501405.1 Myxacorys sp. | reverse complement strand
TTCGCGCTTGGATGGCGGCGCAAGACCAGCCCCATGAACGCTTTGTATTCCCTGAGGAGGTTCTTCCCCGTGGTAACGCTCTCTAATGGCTCATTTGCAGGTAACCGTGACCAAGCATCCTCTGGATTTGCTTGGTGGTCTGGTAATGCACGTTTGATTAATCTTTCCGGTAAGCTGCTGGGTGCTCACGTTGCCCATTCAGGTCTTATTGTGTTTTGGGCTGGAGCAATGACTCTGTTTGAGGTTGCTCACTTCATTCCTGAAAAGCCCATGTATGAGCAGGGTTTGATTCTTCTTCCTCACCTTGCAACCCTAGGATGGGGTGTAGGACCTGGTGGTGAAGTAATCAATACCTTCCCGTACTTTGTGGTAGGTGTTTTACACCTAATTTCTTCTGCGGTTCTTGGTCTTGGCGGTATCTATCATGCTGTCCGAGGTCCTGAGACACTTGAAGAGTATTCATCCTTCTTTGGCTACGACTGGAAGGATAAGAATCAGATGACCAACATCATTGGCTATCACCTCATTCTGTTAGGGTGCGGTGCGCTGTTGTTGGTTCTGAAAGCGATGTTCTTTGGTGGTGTGTATGACACTTGGGCACCCGGTGGCGGCGATGTCCGTGTGATTACAAACCCGACGCTGAATCCTGCAACCATCTTTGGCTATTTGATCAAAGCTCCATTTGGTGGCGAAGGCTGGATCATCAGCGTGGACAATATGGAGGACATCATCGGAGGTCACATTTGGGTTGGATTCATCTGCATCGCAGGCGGAATCTGGCACGTCTTCACCAAGCCTTTCGGTTGGGCGCGACGCGCGTTAATCTGGTCTGGCGAGGCCTATCTTTCCTACAGCTTAGGTGCATTGTCCTTGATGGGTTTCATCGCGTCAATCATGGTGTGGTACAACAACACGGCGTATCCGAGTGAGTTCTTTGGTCCGACAGGTCCTGAAGCATCTCAAGCTCAAGCGTTGACCTTCTTGGTGCGTGACCAAAAGTTGGGTGCTAACGTAGGTTCTGCTCAGGGTCCGACGGGTCTAGGTAAGTACTTGATGCGATCGCCGACGGGTGAAATCATCTTTGGTGGTGAAACCATGCGCTTCTGGGACTTCCGTGGTCCTTGGTTGGAGCCTCTGCGCGGTCCTAACGGTCTGGATCTGAACAAGATTCGGAATGACATTCAACCTTGGCAGGCACGACGTGCGGCTGAGTATATGACTCATGCTCCTTTGGGTTCTTTGAACTCAGTGGGTGGTGTGGCAACGGAGATCAACTCGTTTAACTACGTGTCTCCTCGTGCTTGGTTGGCATGTTCTCACTTTGTGCTTGGTTTCTTCTTCTTGATCGGTCACTTGTGGCACGCAGGTCGCGCTCGCGCTGCTGTGGCTGGTTTTGAAAGAGGAATCAACCGCGAGACTGAACCTGTATTGTCGATGCCTAACCTTGACTAGTTTTAGTTAATTAGGTGAATAAAAAAGGGACTGCAATCGATCGCAGTCCCTTTTTTATTAGATTCAAACAAAACTTCTCTACTAAAGTAATCTGATAGAATAGCGAGCAAAAATCGAGTCGCCACCTAGAAGTAACCAATCTTTAGACCCCGCTTGAGCAATCAGTAATCGAGCAAACGAATCTTTGTGGTGAAAGGAAAGTTCTGAAACAATTCTCAAGTGTTCTAATCGCTAGCAATTTAAAGTCACAGGTAGTCCTTGAAATCTTCTAGTTGCTTTACAGTTGAGCTTTGCGCTAATCGCTTCAGAGCTTGCAAAAAATCGCTCCCCAACCTCAACGGCTAGAGAGCGATCGAATCAATCAATTCACTAGATGAGTAATTAACCCGCCACGACTTCGCGAGCGGCAGTCGCGTCATCAGGATGGATACCCAATCGAGTTAGGTTAACTCTGCCGCGATTGTCGATTTCTCGAATCTTGACCACGACTTCATCCCCAACGGCGACTTCATCTTCAACCTTGCCAACCCGGTGGTCAGCAAGTTGCGAGATATGAACCATACCTTCTTTGCCAGGAAGAAACTCGACAAAGGCTCCGATTGGAATAATTCGAGTCACTTTGCCTGCAAACGTATCACCTGCATTTAGCTTGCGCGTCATGCCTTGGATAATACTTCTGGCGCGTTTTGCTTTTTCACCGTCAATCGCAGAAACCGTAACAGTTCCATCATCATCAATGTCGATCTTGGCTCCTGTCTCTTCGGTGATGCCTTTGATCGTTTTACCACCCGGGCCAATCACCAAACCAATCATGTCTGGATCAATTTTGATCGTGAGGAGGCGAGGCGCATAGGGTGACATTTCCGCACGAGGCTGGTCGATCGCTTCGAGCATTTTGCTCAGAATGTGCAGACGCGCTGGTTTTGCCTGATTGATTGCATCGGCAATCACTTCCATCGGCAACCCAGTAATTTTCATATCAAGTTGCAGCGCGTTGATGCCCGTATCAGTTCCAGCGACTTTGAAATCCATGTCGCCCAGGAAGTCTTCCATGCCCTGAATGTCGGTCAAGATGCGGATTTCTTCGCCTTCTTTGATCAGACCCATTGCTGCACCGCTCACGGGTTTGACAATCGGAACGCCTGCATCCATCAGCGCTAACGTCGAAGCGCAGACCGAACCCATCGAGGTAGAACCGTTAGACGATAGCACCTCTGAAACGACGCGAATCACATAAGGGAACTCTTCTTTGGGCGGCAGCACGGGCAGCAGCGATCGCTCAGCCAATGCCCCGTGACCAATTTCGCGCCGACCGGGCGAGCGCATCGGGCGAGTTTCACCGACAGAGTAGGGCGGGAAATTGTAGTGGTGGATGTAGCGCTTCTGAGCGTCGGGATGGAAATCATCCAACAAATTTTGGGCCTCTCCCGGACTGCCAAGGGTAGCGACAGACAGCACCTGAGTCAGTCCGCGATTGAATAAACCTGTGCCGTGAACTCGCTTTGGCAGGACACCAACAAAGCAAGAAATGGGGCGGACTTCATCGAGCTTGCGACCATCGACGCGCATCCCGTCTTCCACGATTTGACGCCGCATCAGGGCTTTGGTGACGGACTTGAAGGTGTTGCTCAGCACTTTTGGATTTTCGCTTGCCGCCACTTTCACAGCGTCGTCTTCCGGCAGTTCCACGATCGCTTGAACAACCGTTTCCTTGATTTCATCCAACGCCGCGTCGCGGACAGTCTTATCTTTCTCAAAGCGGACTAAGACTTCTTTCACCGGAGCCGTAACGCGATCGCGGATGAAATCTTCCAGCGTCGGATCAGCTTTCGGAGCTTCTTCCTGGACCATTTCAATGCCAAGGGCGGCGATAAACTCACGCTGAGCCTGAATTAGATCACGCACCGCTTCGTATCCGAAGTCGATCGCCTCAATCATGTCAGCTTCGGGTAGCTGATTTGATCGCGCTTCGACCATGATCACGCCATCGGGAGATCCGGCGACTACTAAATCTAAGTCGCCTGTTTCAATTTCCTCAAACGTGGGATTGATAATAAAATCGTCGCCTACTAAGCCGACGCGCACGGCAGCCATTGGTCCGTTGAACGGAATTTTGGCCAGTAATGTTGCGATCGAGGCTCCCGTAACCGCTAATACATCGGGGGGGACGCGCTCGTCCATAGACAGAGTCGTGGCGACAATTTGAATATCATCACGCAACCAGGACGGAAATAAGGGGCGCATCGGACGGTCAATCAAGCGGCTCGTGAGGACCGATTTTTCGGGGGGGCGTCCTTCACGTTTGAAAATTCCACCGGGTATGCGTCCTCCAGCGTACATCCGCTCTTCGTAATCAACCAGCAATGGAAGGAAATCAATTCCTTCTCTCCCACTCGCACGGGTTGCTGCCACTAAAACTGCCGTATCTTCTGATTGAATTAAGACCGATCCTCCGGCTTGGGGGGCTAACATTCCAACTTTGAGTCGAATATCCCTACCATCAAAGGATATTGACTTCTCGAACTCTTGCATGAAGTGTTCCTTTCCTTTCTTGTTCTTTTTCGTACTGAGGCAATCCTAGCATTGATAGATTAATGCGGCTTTCTTTGTCGGCAATTGTTGAAGAATATGCACGCATCTCAGCTACATTTTTGCCACCCTAAATCGATTCTTTAGAAAGGTTTTAATCGAATTGAGAAGAGAAGCTTTTGCGACACGCGCAGGCTCAGACAAAGATGCTCATGCTGTAGGATTGTTTAGAGAGGCTTTGTGTTGCTGCAAATTTAAAGTCTAGTGCGACACATTGCAATTGGTATCACGTTAGGTTGCATTCCTCTGATTGTTATTTGTGTAGAAATTTAATTTTTATTAATAATTTAGGCTATTGGTTAGCACACCATTACAGTCTGTAGCAGAAGTACGAGAACGCTGAAGTAGCTCGATAAGATCTCAATAAGATGGAGTTGTCCAGCGGCGCTTCGCGATCGCGAAGTTCTACGGGATCGGCACCCTCTGTCGCTCCATGAGTCAAATTGGGATTGGGACATCCAATACAACACAATTTCGTTCCCCATTTTTGAAGTCCACCGCGGAGATTTGAAGCTCGAATGGCAGTCTTACACGGTAGCTGGTTGCAAGGTCAGGACAAAGGTAGCCCAAGGAGAGGGAGCCTATTTTTGTGGGGCGAGACGTGGCGGCGTCTAGAGGATTCAGTTCAGCCAGAACCGAATACAGTTCTGAGTCATCCTTTTGAGATGGGTCAAAAAGATCTATTGGAGTTCTTGAAACCGCTTCATGCTGACAAGCGATTGAATCTCCCTATATTTGACAAACTAGTTGAAGACGTGCCAAAGCGAGGACGGAAGAGTGCAGCAGAGCCAATCGGTGAGTGGCAAACTCAGGTGATTGCATTGCCAACCCATAATTTCGTTCCACTTTTATCGGCGTCCGAGCTTGCGTCTGCCGATATTACTCTGCATCCTTGGCGGGTTAAGGGGCTGTGCTTAACGCCAATAGAAGCGTTTCAATTTTTGAATTCGCTGCCGTTAGGATTGCCGAGCGGAGAGGATACGTTTTTGGGTGACGAGTTGCGCTATTGGTCACACATCGCGCGATGGGCATTGGATTTATTAGCGCGATCGAAGTTTTTGCCGGGATTAATGATTGAGGACGATCGTGCGATCGCGCGGTGGGAAGTGTTGCTCGACAGCTCGACCGATCAGGCGCGACTGAGACAATTTGTCCGGCAGATGCCGTCTGTCTGTCGCACCTATCAGCCGGAGCGGGAAGACCTGTCGATTCAGTTACCCCTTGAGCCGAAGTCGCTACTGCTTGATTTTCTCAACCACATGATCGATGAGCAGATCCGAGGAACTGCCACAGCCTCCCCCTTACCCACCGGGATAGGTTCGATTAAATCTTGGCTGCAAGGACTAAGAGGCCCAATCCCTGACGTTGATCGCTCTGCTGTTGATTCGTTAGCCCCCGTACTGGCGATTTGGAAAGCTCCGATCGCGGACTATCAAACCGATCAGTTTCGGGTGTGTTTTGCGCTCGTTCCACCTGCCCCGGGTCAACGAGATTGGATTCTAGAGTATTACTTGCAAGCAGTCGATGATGCTGACTTGATCATTCGTGCCCCTGTGATTTGGCAAAATCCGGTGGAGCGTTTTATTTATGCAGGTCGCGTGATCGAGCATCCTCAAGAGACGTTGTTGATGGGGCTGGGCTTAGCCTCACGGTTATATCCTTTAATCGAATCGAGCCTAGAAGATGTGCGTCCGCAGCGCTGCCTGCTTGAGCCAACGCAAGCCTATGACTTCATTATGAATGTAGCGTGGCGGCTGCAAGATAGCGGACTTGGCGTAATTTTGCCGCCGAGTTTGGCAGAGCGCGGCGGCTGGGCAAATCGGTTGGGGCTAAAGATTCGAGCTTCGACTTCGACTCGGCGCAAGCAAGACCGATTAGGATTGCAGAGTTTGCTCAATTTTGAGTGGGAGTTGTCGATTGGCGGACACAGTTTGTCAAAGGCGCAGTTCGATCGCTTGGTGGCGCAGAATATGCCATTGGTAGAGATTAACGGCGAATGGGTAGAACTGCGATCGCAAGACATTCGCGCTGCTCAATCCTTTTTTGCGGCTCGCAAAGATCAAACTACGCTATCGCTAGAAGATGCCTTGCGGATTAGTACGGGTGATACGCAAACCATGGAGAAGCTTCCCGTAGTGAGCTTTGAAGCCTCTGGAGGCTTGCAAGAGCTAGTCACTGCGTTGACGGGAAATCAAACCCTAGCTGAAATCGAGACACCGAAGGAGTTTCGAGGAGAATTGAGAGCCTATCAATCACGCGGGGTGGCGTGGTTAGCTTTTCTGGAGAAGTGGGGGCTGGGTGCTTGTCTTGCAGACGATATGGGACTCGGTAAAACGATTCAGTTCATTGCGTTCTTGCTGCACCTGAAGCAACAAAACCTCTTAGAGCGCCCGGTTCTGTTAGTCTGCCCAACCTCTGTTTTGGGCAACTGGGAACGGGAAGTGAAAAAGTTTGCACCAACCCTCAGCGCGATCGTGCATCACGGCGACAAGCGGCTTCAGGGACAAGCGTTTGCGAAAGCCGCACAGCAGCATGCACTAATTATCACAAGTTATGCCCTGCTGAATCGGGATCTCAAATCCTTGACCACTGTGGCATGGCAAGGCGTTGTGTTAGACGAAGCGCAAAATATTAAAAATCCAGAGGCAAAGCAGTCGCAAGCGGTGAGACAGCTTGAAGCAGATTTTCGGATCGCGTTGACTGGAACGCCGGTTGAGAATCGGCTGTCGGAATTGTGGTCGATCTTAGATTTTCTTAATCCAGGGTATTTGGGTCCAAGGAATTTCTTTCAGCGTCGATTTGCAATTCCGATTGAGCGCTACGGCGATTCGACCTCGTTGCAGACCCTACGATCGTTGGTTCAGCCCTTTATTTTGCGACGGCTCAAGAGCGATCGCACGATCATCCAAGATTTGCCCGAAAAGCAAGAAATGACCGTCTTTTGTGGATTATCTGCTGAGCAAGCAGCGTTGTATCAAGCCATTGTCGATCGATCACTAGAAGAAATTGAATCGGCTCAAGGAATTCAACGCAAAGGAATTATTTTGGCACTGCTAACGAAGTTAAAGCAAGTTTGTAATCATCCCGTGTTAGTCAATGCTGAAGGAAATGCTTCGACCCGACCGTTTCGGAGTCAATCTGCAAAGTTGCAGCGCTTAGACGAGATGTTAGACGAAGCGGTAGCCGAGGGCGATCGCGCAATTGTCTTCACACAATTTGCAGAATGGGGCAAACTGCTCAAATCGCATTTAGAAGGGCAGCTAGAGCGGGAAGTGCTGTTCTTATATGGCGGAACATCGAAGAAACAGCGAGAAGCGATGATCGATCGTTTTCAGCATGACCCGCAAGGCCCGCGCATTTTTCTGTTGTCGCTCAAAGCGGGCGGCGTCGGATTGAATTTAACTCGAGCCAATCATGTGTTTCATTTCGATCGGTGGTGGAATCCGGCGGTCGAAAATCAGGCCAGCGATCGCGTCTTTCGGATCGGACAAACTCGCAATGTGCAAATTCACAAATTTGTCTGTACTGGAACACTAGAGGAGCGGATTCACGAGATGATTGAGAGCAAAAAGGCGTTAGCTGAACAAGTGGTCGGAACAGGTGAGAATTGGCTAACCGAACTGAACACCGACCAACTGCGAAACTTACTATTACTCGATCGCAGCGCTGTCATCGAAGAATAAATTCAGAGTTTGCACTATCATCTACACCCTGATTCACAATTCAATTAATTCATGTTCTTTTAAAGTTAACCCTGCTGTTTGTTCCCAATTATTTTTCGCAAACCATTATTTTTCACAAGCTACATTCTCACTCCTTATCCCTCATCCTTGTCATCATGACTGACTCCTACTCTCAACCAAGCCGCGAATGGTGGGCACAGCGTTGGATCGATGTTCTCGAATCTTTCGGCTGGATTCGTCGCTTAGCCAGAGCGCGAACCTACGCTAGAGAAGGAAATGTGTTGAGTCTTGAGTTTGAAGGCGCAAAGGTAACCGCCGCCGTTCAAGGCACGGCTCCCGAACCTTACCAAGTCTCTCTATCGCTCGATCCGTTTAGCGATGAGCAGTGGAGTTATGTTGTTGAATCGATGGCAGAACGCGCGATCTTCTCCGCAAAACTTTTAGCGGGAGAAATGCCGCAAAATATTGAAGATGTCTTTACGGCAAACGGATTGAGCCTGTTTCCCTTCAATAAATTTGATATTCATAGTCGCTGTTCGTGTCCTGATCCAGCGAATCCGTGTAAACACATTGGCGCAGTCTATTACTTACTCGGTGATCGCTTTAGTGAAGATCCGTTTGTGTTATTTCAACTGAGAGGACGAACGAAAGAACAAATCATTGCCGACCTGCGCCAAATTCGGGGAGCGGGAGACGCGATTAGCGCAGAGCGCAACTCCGATGGAACCGCAGCACCGTCGTCAGATCAAAATGTGTCTGTCTCAAAGACGCCTCGACCTACGCCCTTGAACTGCGATCGCTTTTGGGAGTACCAAGAGCAACTCGAACCATCACTCATTGTCATCACGCCTCCACCAACCAGTGAGACAATTTTGGATGTGTTAGGTTCCATTCCGTTGAAAGCGGATGCAGCGGAAACTCAAGCGGTAATGGAATACTTTAAAGCCGTTTACCAAGTGGCGAGCATGAAAGCTGTACAAACTGCAATGTCAACCGAATCGTAAACACGGCTTGTTCGCTGCAACACATCCAAGACTTTTGTGCAGGTTTCTCATTGCCAACCGACAGAACTACGGGAAGGCAGGCCAATTGCTAATGAGCTTTGCCCGCTCCTAAATATAGTTCACCGACTTTTGGATTATTCAGTAAGTCCGAGCCTGCGCCTTCAAAGCGATCGCGCCCTGCTTCTAAAACATAGCCTCGATCTGCCATCTCTAACGCTTTACGGGCGTTTTGCTCAACCAGTACGATCGCTGTCCCATCCTGATTAATCTGCTTGATTTGCTCGAATACCGTGCTCACCAGAATGGGAGACAAAGCGGCAGATGGTTCATCGAGCAACAACAGACTTGGTTTAAGCATCAGCGCCTTGCCCAAAGCCAACATCTGGCGCTCTCCTCCTGAAAGCGTTCCAGCTCGCTGCTTGCGCCGCTCTGCCAGTCTCGGAAACCGAGCAAAAATATCATCCTTGAGCGGTTGGAGAGCAACATCTCGCACAAATGCGCCCATCTCTAAATTTTCTTCCACACTCAGCGACGGAAATACATTCGCCAGTTGCGGAACGTAGCACATACCTCGCCGCACAATCTGATCCGACTTCAGCCCCCCGATCGCTTGTCCCTTGAACTGAATGCTACCCGTGTTTGGAGTCAGTAGTCCGAAGATTGTTTTGGCAAGGGTTGATTTACCCGCTCCGTTAGGACCAATAATGGCAACTAACTCGCCAGGATACACCCGCATATTGATGCCTTGCAGAATGTTCAAATCTTTGATGTAGCCAGCGTGAACATTTTGAACGTCAAGCAGGGCAGTCGTGGTTGTCATAGCGGTTAGAGGTCATAGCGGTTTAGAGAAGTAAGGAGCAACCGATCAATGATTCCTACACTGAACGTCACTCCTGCATTAGTGTTTACGGATAAATTTACTGCGGTGTGCTTTGCAAATCGGGGCGTTCTTCGGGCACGATCGCGCCTTCAACCGGACAAACTTGCAAACAAATTCCACAATCGATACAGGTTGAGAAGTCAATCCAGTACCAGTCTGTTCCTTTGGTATTTTTGCTAGGGCCTGGATGGATGCACGCAACAGGACAGGCATCGACACAATCGGCGACGCCTTCGCAGATGTTAGTAACAATCGTATGAGACACAGGGGTTCGTTAGGGATGAAGGAGGAGGGAGGAGGTAGGGCGATGCCCCGCTTCGCGAGGAAAGAAGAGAATCTTCTAACAGCGGGTAGCCCAAAGATTTATTGTATCGTTCCTGTTCCTTAATTCACCCGCTCGATCGCGGCGGAACCATCAGACTCGATCCAGGCAATTTGAGGAATGCGACGACCCCGGGCATACTCTCGAATCTGATCGTGATCCTGGCCGCTTAGATCCATCTCGACCCGAACGAGATCGGATGAGTCTCGCAGCTTTTGAGCGTGAGTAAAGGCGATCGCATGAGTCTGTGGTGTCTCCGAAACGACAAGCCAATCACTCGTAGGCCCTTTGGTTGGCAGTTGTCCTGATGACAGCAAAATTTGATGCAGGGCTTCAAGCTGAAGCGAAAATCCGATTCCCGGTAGCGATTCGCCTTGGGGATGGTATAGCCCGAGAAGCTGATCGTAGCGTCCGCCCTGCCCGATTAAGGTTTGACCTGACGTTGACCCACCCACGACTTCAAACACGATTCCGGTGTAGTAGTCGAACGTGCGAATCAGGCTGAGATCTAGCACAATCGGCACTTCCGCTTGGCTGTCTTGCAACAGATTGATTAACGATTTTAGGTTGCGAACGGTCTCTTGTTGCGATGAATTGAGTGGCAGTTGACTCACTTTTTGCAAGACATTAGCAGGAGCGCCACGCAAATCGAGGAGTGTCAGGGCACGATCGCGCAAATCCTCAGGCATCGGCATTGTCTCTAAGGCGATCCGATCTAAATTGGCGATCGCATAGCGAACGGTGTCGCGTAGCGTGTCTGGAAAAATAGACAGCAGCGATCGCGTTAGCCCTGCTTCGCCTAACACCAAATGTCCCGATAAATTCAGATTCTTTAGGCAATCCATCAGCAGCATCAAGACTTCTGCATCTGCCAACAGCCCGCCCATACCCAGCAACTCGACACCTGCTTGATAGAACTCCTGCTGCCGTGTGTGATCGCCTTCTTGCGATCGACGGAACACATTAGCATTGTAGTAGAGCCGCTGTGGATAGGTGCTGCCTGCCATCCGCGTGATGGCCGCTCGTGCGATCGACGCGGTGAACTCTGGACGCAAACCCAAAGGTTCATCGTCAAGGTGCTGGAGTTGGATCACTGTTGAGCGTGCGATCGCGCCTCCGGCCATGAGAGTATCTAACCGTTCTAATGTGGAGGTGATAATGCGGTGATAGCCCCAGCGATGAAACACCTGCTGCAAGCGTTCTTCAAGCCAGTGTTTTTGGGCAACATCGAGGGGTAATAAATCGCGTGCGCCTGCTGGGGGCTGATAAACCATTATTTTTTCTTTCCACTAAATAGACTGCTAAACAGTCCGCTATTAGACTTGGGGTTACGATCGTTCTTACCAGGTTTTGCCGCACTTTGGGAAGTCGGTGGAGCAGGATCAACTTTTTGCTTTCCCTCGATCGCGATCGGATCGTCAGGATTGAGCGCTAAGGCTTTGTTGAAATGGATTTTTGCCATTGTCGCTTGATTTTGCCGCAAATACACCATTCCCATTAGACTATGGCACCGGCTATTGTTGGGTTCAAGTTTTAGGGCGTCGCGCAATTCTAGTGTGGCTTGAGCAAAATTTCCTTTAGCCATGAAATTTTCTGCCCGACGATAATATTGATCGGCAACCGACTCTGAAGGCTTTGCAGGCACTACTGTTGTAGACGTTCCTGTCGATGCTCCAGTGGGTGAAGACGTGGCAGACGCTCCGGTATAGGTTGTTTTGGTTCCACTCGTTGTCTCATCTAAACCCGTTCGGCGCATCAGATATGCCATGTTCAATTCACTCAATTGCGCCACCATTTCTGGGACTTGGTCGAGGTGCTGAAACTGACGTTCTGCTAAATCTTGCAAAGCAGACCGATAAAATTGGTCAGGATTGCCAGCTTTGAGCATTTGTTGTGCCACGCTGCTCATTAGCTCAATTTCATGACGCTTGCGAACCGCCGCCTGTCCTTTGAGCTTAAGCAATAACTCGTGTTCGGTGCGGTTCTTCTCTTGAGAAAGCTTTTCCCACGCCGGATTCACTAGCTTTGAAAGCAGTTGAGCAGCAAGCTGTTTGGCGTTTTCGGTGTCGGCAGTGCAGCTATCTGGATGGAGACGCCGGGCGATTTTTAAGTAGTTCTTCCGAATGTCTTTCACGTCGGACTCGACGGACACGCCCAAAATCGCGTGGTAGTCACTCATGTCCAGCGTGAATAAACCCCGATTAATTTGAAAGCTCATGTTCGTGTTGTCTACCTGTTCTGCTGTGGACTCTACTGTAGGTGGGGGAAAGAGGTGAGGGGAAAGACCCTTTCCCGCCGCTCCTCACTCTTTATAGTTCCTTAAAAATCAGTAGGGATAACGCATTTTAGGACAGTTGTTTGACGTGCATCAGTTCGCGGCTAAGGGCTTCGTGGATCTCTCCGTTGGTTGCTAAGATGCGACCAGAAGCGAGGTCAAAGGGAGTGCGATCGTACGCGGTGACTTCTCCCCCAGCTTCTCTCACTAACACTACCCCCGCCGCGCTATCCCAGGTCGAGAGCCCACGTTCCCAGTAGCCGTCTAACCGTCCACACGCGATATACGCCAAATCAAGCGCCGCCGCTCCGTCTCGTCGAACGCCCTGAGTTAAATGCGTGAGGTGACAGAACTCAGGGTAGTTTGTATCCGACGTTTGGCGGCGATCGTAGGCGAATCCTGTCACAAGCAAACTCCGCTCCAGATCTGCCGTTTGTGACACGCGGATCGGCTGACGGTTGCAAGTCGCCCCTAATCCTTTAGCCGCGCGAAATAGATCATTGTGAATTGGATCGAAGACGACGCCCACTTGAGGTACGCCGTTAATCAGCAGTCCAACTGATACTGCGAAGAAGGGATATTGATGAGCGTAGTTGGTGGTTCCGTCAAGCGGATCAATTGCCCATAGGTATTCACTTTGAGCATTATCAAATTGCCCAGACTCTTCCGCTAGGATGGAATGCTCTGGAACATGTCGACGCAGCACGTCTAAAATTGCTGTCTCTGCCGCTTTGTCGGCTTCGGTGACTAAATCTCCCGGACGCCCTTTCTCCCGAACGTGTTCTAGCTTGCCCCAGTGAGTTTGCAGAACGGCACCAGCGCACGACGCTGCCTCGGTCGCGATGTCGAGAAAGACTTGAAGTTGACCCGGAGAAGGTTGAACCATTGAATTTAGAGAACACAGGATCGAAAGCAAGTCTACCATTTTGGTAGTGGATTGCCTGTATCTCTAGGCTACAGAGATGACTTGCGATCTCTAGAGTTTTCCTTAATCCTCATCGAGCGGCAGCCCTCGCGTTACTTTTCCCTTGCCGAAAAATCGCCCAAACTGAAGCTCGTACACTTCATCTTCATCCTGAGTTTCTACCTCCAGGTCGGAACGGGCATAGCTGACGCACAATAGCGCATAGCCTTGACGTTGCAAGTCCGGAGACAGTCCTACTGCTTCGGGTTGATACAGGTCACCGGATAGAACTCTAACTGCACATGTGGTGCAGGCTCCGTTGCGACAAGAGAACGGTAGCTCGACGCCTTGCTGCTCACCAGAGTGCAAAATGTAGCGATCGCTGGGCACGCGAAAGCTAAAGTTGGTTCCGGTTTGATGATGAACGCGGACAGTATAAAACTCGGTCATAAGGATAGAATTTTTTCGTTCTTTATTCAGTATGAGGCAACTTCTGCTAATATTGATTCTTAATGACTGTAAATACAGTTCCATCTGGAGAGATGGCCGAGTGGTTGAAGGCGCAGCACTGGAAATGCTGTGATGGGGTAACTTATCCGAGGGTTCGAATCCCTCTCTCTCCGTTCTAAAAGGGAACAGTGACAAATTAGTTGTCATTCTTGCTTGTTGTCGTCGAATTACTAGTGACAAATTAGTGTCATTGTTGCTCGTTGTTGTTAACTCTAATCATCACTTGTTATTGAAACTCCATTTGGCGTTAAAGTTGCCCTTATTTTCAACCCTGCAAAATTGTACAAAGTTCGGCAAGTGAGAATCACTTAACTTCGGCAGTTCGCCAATCAGTTAGACAAAGTTTTTCCCTCCTACAATGAAACAGCTCTGCTGGCTTCTTCGGTTGATGGCCTACGGCCATCAACCGAAGAAGCCAGCAGAGCTGCAATTGGAGCCCGCTTTACCGCAATGGGCTTAACCGAAACTGACGTGATCTTAGAATTAGCGTTAGATTTAGGCTAATCAGAAGCACAAAAAACCGCCAAAAACCCTTCAGAATCAAGGTTCTAGCGGTTATCGATACAAAGGCTTAAAAGCCCGTGGCGAGGATTGAACTCGCGACCTCACCCTTACCAAGGGTGTGCTCTACCACTGAGCCACACGGGCAGTGAAGATTATGTTAGGCAGAAGAAAAATTGCTTTTTTGCTTTTGCTTAACATAATTTACTGTGGATGGGCCGAGCTGGATTTGAACCAGCGTAGGCGTAGCCAGCGGATTTACAGTCCGCCCCCATTAACCACTCGGGCATCGACCCTTGCTCTCCACAGATGCTAATAGTAGCACAACAGGTAAATGAAAGTAAAAGGGTAAACGGCAAAACTTTTATTTTTCCTCAACTTCCATCTGTTGTGCTAGAGCGGGGATGAGAAAGTCGGTCAGTGTATGGGCGTCAACGCCAAGTACTGTACGCGTTTGAGTGGCTAAGCGACCTGCTTGCGCGTGCCACCAAACCGCACTCTGAACGATGTCAAGCAAAGATGTAGAGGCGGAAGCCGCAACTTTTTGAGCGACCAACCCGCCCAGCAAGCCCGTTAGTACATCGCCGCTTCCACCTCGTGCTAAAGCAGGCGTACTCTCTGAATTAATGCAAACCCTACCCTGCGGATCTGAAATGTTCACTCGTGCCCCCTTCAACAGCACGATCGCGCTCGTCTGTTTTGCGGCTCGTCGAACAGCAGTGATGCGACAGATCATTCCTTCAGCAATGTCTGGAAAGAGCCTTTTAAATTCGCCTAAGTGAGGCGTCAGAATTGTCGGGGCTTGACGCTTTTGTAGCGTAGGGATAGTTTCTTGTTGCGCCAAAATATTCAATCCGTCTGCATCTAGAACGAGGAAAGATTCGCTGTCTAAAATTTGCTGGACAATGGAAGATGCTTCCGTTGTTAGACCAGGGCCACAGGCGATCGCATGAAATGAGGACAGCCCCAAGGATGCAGGAAGCTCTGCGATCGCGCCCGCTTCGGTTTCAGGACAGCCGATGATCAGTGCCTCTGGCAATTGAGCAGAAAGGGTAGATTTGAGCGATTCGGGAACTGCGATCGACAGCATACCGACGCCACTTGCTCGCGCCCCTAATCCGGTTAGCAATGCGCCACCCGCATAGCGACGAGATCCACAAACCACGAGCAAATGACCCATTTCGTATTTATGAGTCGAAGCGGGACGCACGAGTGGCAGCGATGCGATCGCCCATTGAGGCGTGACGCGCTGCACGTCTGGGATTTCTCCTAACACGGCAGAAACGTCTGCGATCGGCACATCAAAATCAATCAATTCTGCTTGTCCGACATAGTCTAATGCCTCATCTTGCAGCAATCCGAGCTTCCACAGTCCCAAACAGAGGGTATGGGTTGCCCGAATTGCCCTGCCTAACACTTCTCCGGTATCCGCGTGCAGTCCTGAAGGAAGATCGATGCTTAAGCGGGGAATGTCCCACGTATTCACGAGATCTATCAGTGTCGAAATGGGTTTTGTGAGCGCTCGATCTAAGCCAAAGCCAAACAGTCCATCGAGCAAAAGATCACACTCTTGCAAGGGTTCAGCAGACTGATGGCAAGAAATGCCTAGATTTTCGAGGTAGTGCAAGTGGGCTGCCGTCAAATCCTTGAGGCGCAAAACCGGACAGCATAGCCTGATTTCATATCCCTTGAAGTAGAGTTCACGAGCAACAACTAAGGCATCTCCGCCGTTGTGACCTGGTCCAATCAGAACTCCAATTTTGCGAACTGAGGATTGCGGATAAAGCACTTGAATTCTTTGTGCAATGCGTCCAGATACTTTCTCCATTAATGCGGCGACTGGCATTCCTGCATCAAAAATGCGTTGCTCTATCAATCGCATCTGTGTCGCTGTTACGACAATGCGTTGCAGTTGCTCTAGCCTATCTTGAGGAGATATGTTCATAATGGCAGTCTGCATTTAGTGTTTAGGCTAGAGTACACCTTTGTTTCTAGCATCTTTCCCCTAGTAGAGGCAGAAATTTGAGAGCTAGCACTTCGCCTAGCTGTCAAATGCTATTTCTCATAGCATTTTGCTTTGTATTTGCTTAAGCGCTATTTCTTCTATTCGTAGACAGTGATCTTATTTACCCGCAGAATTTTTATTCATAGCTCGATAGCGCCGCGAAGCAGTTCCCCCGGCGGGGTAATCGCGCATATTGAGCTTGGCGCGTAGCTCATCTTTAATCCGAATTAAAATAGAGTCTTCATCTAGCGAAGCTAAGATGTTTGTTACAACAGCTTTTGGTCCGTCCGGTCCCCAAGATGCACCGTTGGCTAGATATGCTTTGGTGACCTGTCCGATTCCGTAAGACGAGATGCCTGCCACGCCTGCTTGGGTCAGTGCCACCGAAAGATAGGGGCCCAACGATAGCCCACCCGTAGCCGGGGCTGATAAACCGAGTAAACCTTTAAGAGAACTGAGTCCGAGATTGGCGAGAAGTTCGCTGGCAGTGATGCCTCCCATCGCGATCGCAATCTTTTGTAGCAGCGCGATCGCGCCTTGCTGGGTCATTTGAATCCCGTAGAGCTTTGAGAGCGCCAAAATCATTGCCACATCGATTGCCGCACTGCTCAAAATGTCTAACACTGTTATAGGATTTACGGCAGTGGCAACAGCTTTGGTAATCACGGCATTCCACACAACCCGATCGGCATTTTGCTCACGGATTGTCATTTTTCGCTCAACGACGCGATCGTTAATGTCATCGGCATACAGCATTGTGTTGAGCGCAACGAGAGATTTGCCTTCCCGATGCAACACTTCTAGAATCTTGAGCTTCAGTTCATCAACTTGAGGAACCCCTAAAGTTCGCTGAATGGTGGTGCGACCATCAGGGCGTTTGACGGCTCTACCGATCAGGGGAGAAGCCGCCACCATGACAATCTCATCAGGAGATAATAAATCTTTGACGCGCTCATCACGGATCTTATGGTAGATACTCATGCGATCGGCGTCGGGGTATTGATCAATCTTGTTAAACACCAGAATGATCGGTTTGCCGACATTCCGCAGTTCTGACAAAGCTTGATATTCTACATTGGTCATGTCGCCGGAGACAATGAAGAGCAGCAAATCTGCTTGCTGAGCCACTTGGCGTGCCAAGGCTTCTCGCGCTTCTCCATCGACTTCATCAATGCCGGGAGTGTCAATTAGTTCAA
The DNA here is from genome assembly GCF_059501405.1 of Myxacorys sp. NCBI lineage: Bacteria > Bacillati > Cyanobacteriota > Cyanophyceae > Leptolyngbyales > Leptolyngbyaceae > Myxacorys > Myxacorys sp. The sequence goes on along the minus strand of NZ_JCACCM010000019.1, from coordinate 45,084 downwards.
TTTGCGATTGAGACATTCCGGGCAGAGTGACTCGCTCGATCGTATGATCGCTGTCTGCCACTGCTTCGGTGGAAACACTCCAATTCGCCGTTTGACGCACTTGAGTAACTCCGTGAATCGGACCTGTCTCGAACACGGTTTGCCCCAACAGCGCGTTGAGAACAGACGATTTTCCTCGCCCCACCATGCCAAACGCTGCAATGTGAACCACAAGCCGATCAAGCTTTCCCAGCATCGTCTCTAGCCCGTGAATTTCAGAGTCAAGACCAGCACGTTCTGAAGCCGTGAGATCAAGATTCTCAACCAAGGTGCGTAGAGTAGTTTGGGCTTGACGGTAATTTAGCTCTGCCTGAATTTCGTCAAACCCAAGAATGGCTTCTTCAAGTTCTTGATCAAAGGTTTTTGCAGAATCGGCAATGGGATCAGATAGAGGTTCAGGCATAAGGTCGGACGTGGGCGATGAGGAGAAATTAGTTTACCCAAGATAGCTATTTCTTCTCAATCCTAACAATCTCTGTCTGAACCGTTCGGCACAATCCTTCTGAAGAATCGATTCTTCTGCAAGACATCGACCTCAGCAGAACATTAACGGTAGCGACGATTACGGCGAGCGAGCGTCTCTTTGCGCTTTCGCCTTTCGAGCGGTGTTTCAAAGTGACGGTGCGATCGCAAGTCCGCCAAAATGCCTGCCTTAGATACCTGACGCTTGAACCGGCGTAGCGCAGAATCAATACCTTCGTTTTCGCCTAAAACCACTTGGGTCATTCTTAAGAGTCTCCTGTTGAGTACAGTTGAGTACAAAAGATAGGTTGAAAGACCTGAAGCATTCTACGCTTTGGAGAAGTCTGTTAGGGGACTCAATCCAATTGCTGAACGTCAGCCGCTCCTGTCTACATTCCAAAAGTATGCATAGGTAGCCCAGCATTTATAACCTACCATTGGCAGATTAGCATAAAACACTGAAACTGTTTACAGAAGGTCATTTTTGAAGACCAGCGAGGCTGATATCAGCCTCGCTGGTCTTCAAAACCCTGCTTAAAACTTTCACCTTACACGTGGCTCCTCAATATCTTGGTACTTATGCCTTGGCACTCGTCGCGCATGCCTTAGCTGATTAATGACCGTTGGCAATGCACCTTACTTAACTATGTCTCTTGATGGAGTTTCCTTGTGCTTGGCAATCGTTTTGATTGAGTCTTAGTTCCTAACTACCAACTTCCATCCCTCTATTGATCAGTTGATCAATAGAGGGATGAGACAATAAGCCAATAATACTTGTCTGAAATCTAGTACTGAACTCTGTTAATGGGAAGCTGTGTTCTGCCCAACTCTGTAAAGGATGATATAGCCAGTCGTCTAGCTTCGCTTCGAGAAGGGTCGGCTGCTGACACCCGTGGAGTAGTCGTCTCGTTAGAAGGTTCACCCAGTTTGCTCGGCGACTTTAGCTTCATCGTCATATATCCCTCTTTCATCACTCTCGCTGAAGTGAACTCTGAAACCTAGCTCCAGTGCGAGTTTCCTATTTTGACGGCTCGAAGATGACAAAAGAGCAAAACGCAGGTGCAGCAAAGCTTTCAGCTTTTGCTCCTACCGAAGTGATGAAAGAGGGATATTGGGTTTAGCTTATTTTCCCCTAATTAAAGTCTGAATTTTTTCCTCAATGCCACTAAAAATTAGGACGCATTTGCCCTGTTCTTCATCCCTCATCCCTAGTTTCTCTTCCTCGTTTTCTGCTTCTGAATTTTTTCCTCAATGCCACTAAAAATTAGGACGCATTTGCCCTGTTCTTCATCCCTCATCCCTAGTTTCTCTTCCTCGTTTTCTGCTACTGTTAGCAGAACATTCACCGTCTACTAGTGAAGCGGCACATTTCCGTTTATTCTAGAGAACTTGTGAACCTAGAGTTCCATCAACGCTCAACGCTCATCTTCAGAAGCGGATAAGGTCAATGGCTCGGATCATCGTCATCACGTCTGGTAAGGGCGGAGTGGGTAAAACTACCACAACCGCAAATCTTGGTATGGCACTAGCCAAGCGACGTCGCAAAGTTGTTGTGGTGGATGCCGATTTTGGACTAAGAAATCTCGATCTGCTCTTGGGGTTAGAAAATCGAGTGGTCTACACCGCCGTTGAGGTGCTGGCGGGTCAGTGTCGCTTAGAGCAAGCGCTGGTTAAAGATAAACGGTTTAACAATTTGGCATTACTCCCGGCGGCGCAAAATCGCACCAAAGATGCCGTGTCGCCCGATCAGATGAAGCAATTGGTGAATGCTCTGGCGCGAGTTTATGAGTACATTCTGATCGATTGTCCGGCGGGAATTGAGATGGGGTTTCAAAACGCGATCGCGGCGGCGAAAGAAGCGATTATTGTCACCACGCCCGAAATTTCTGCGGTTAGAGATGCCGATCGCGTCATTGGATTGCTAGAAGCAAATAACATTAAGCGGATTAATTTGATCATCAATCGAATTAAACCTGCGATGGTACAAGCGAACGATATGATGTCCGTTGCCGATGTACAAGAGATCCTGGCCGTAGAATTGTTGGGTGTTATTCCTGACGATGAAAAAGTGATCGTTTCGACGAACAAAGGTGAGCCACTAGTTCTGTCAGAAACACCATCGCAAGCCGGAACCGGGTTTGATAATGTGGTTCGTCGTTTAGAAGGTGAGCACGTGCCGTTTATGGATCTTACGGTGCGGGATGAAGGGTTTTTCTCTCGTCTGCGCCGTATGCTCTCGAACCGAGCTTAAGACTTTTTCGGATGGATCATTCGGCGATATCGCCCGTCGCTCTCTACCCGCCTCTTCTCATCACCCATCATGCTCATTGAACTTCTAGAACGTCTTTTCCCGCGAGCGGCAGACAATAGCCGTAACGATGTCAAACGGCGTCTTCAGCTTGTGTTAGCCCACGATCGCACCGATCTACCGCCCAATCTGCTCGAAGACATGCGAAAGGAAATTCTAGAGGTCGTGTTGCGCTACGTTGAACTCGATGATACGGGCATGGAATTTTCGTTGGAAAATCATCATCGCACAACGGCCTTGATCGCGAATTTGCCGATTCGCCGGATTCGCTCACGCGCGGAAGCAGAACCTGAAAAGCCGGTCACTGCACCCGATCTGACGCTACCCGATGAACTTGAAAAGCCGGTCGTCGCGCCCGATCTCACGCTACCCGATGAACCCGCTACGCCCAAACCAACCGCCCCGTCCGAATAAATGAGAATTACGGGTAGAACGAAACTTCTGGGGGTGATTGGATATCCGATTGAGCATTCGTTGTCTCCAATCATGCACAACGCTGCCTTACTGGAGATGGGCTTAGAGTATGTTTACTTACCCTTTAGAATTGCACCCGAAACGTTAGAAGCCGCTGTCTCGGGATTTGCTGCGATCGCGCTTCAAGGGTTCAACATCACGATTCCCCACAAACAAGCGATCGTGCCCTTCTTAACCAGCGTGACCGATGTTGCTGCCGCGATCGGATCTGTAAATACCGTTTGGAGAACCGAAGTTGGTTGGAGTGGCACAAACACAGACGTAATTGGTTTTTTAGCACCCCTACAGGCATTACAGAAAGACTGGAGATCAACCCGTGCCGTGATTCTCGGCAACGGTGGAGCCGCAAGAGCCGTAGTCGCTGGATGTTCTCAGTTAGGATGTGCAGATATTCAAGTCGTCGGACGAAATCCAGAAAAGGTAAACGCTTTTCTGCAAAGCTGGAATGGTTCACCGTTTGCTGAAAATCTTCAGGTGCGGTCTTGGGATGCTCTACCCGATCTGCTAAGCGATGCAGATTTGATAGTCAATACTACGCCCATCGGCATGACGCCGCAGATCGATCAATCGCCTCTGACTTCCACTGATGTGCAGCAGCTAAAAAAAGGTGCGATCGCCTACGACCTGATTTATGTACCAAATCCAACTCTGTTTTTACAGCAGGCGCGATCGCAGGGCTGCATGACGATCGATGGTCTAGAAATGTTGATTGGGCAAGGAGCTGCCGCGCTGGAAATTTGGACGGAGCGCGCCGTTCCAGTTGAAACAATGCGCCAATCATTACGCCAGCACTTAGGTCTGTAGAGTGGGTTATAGAATGGAATGCCCGAGCTAAAGCTAAACTTGAGTTTGAAAGCGAGGGCAACCCTTGAGGTATAACTAGTAAATCTGGAGTTCCAGACAGTAGTTGGGTTAACAGTTGGGTTAACCTAATGCTCGATCTCTAGATTCCTGAAGAAGTGATTCCTGGATCAATCCAGTGATTGTCCTGTACAGTGTGAGCGACAGAATCGACCATGCAGCCAGCTATCTCCGTCGGAACCATCTTACAAAACCGCTACCGCATTCTCAACATCCTGGGGCATGGCGGCTTTGGTCGAACGTATTTAGCAGAAGATCAAGGGCGGTTTAATGAACTGTGTGCATTAAAAGAACTGACGCCACCGCAGGACAATCCTTACGCCCTGAATAAATCGAAAGAACTGTTTCAGCGAGAAGCACAGATTCTCTATCAGATTGAGCATCCTCAGATCCCTCAGTTTCGAGCCACCTTTGAGGAAGATCAGCGCTTATTTTTAGTGCAGGATTACGTTGAAGGCAAGACCTATCAGACGCTGCTCGACGAACGCAAACATCAAGGATTTGTGTTTTCTGAAAATGAAGTGTTGCAGCTTGTCAAGCAGGTCTTGCCCGTGTTGGCCTACATTCACGGTAAAGGGATCATTCACCGAGATATTGCGCCTGATAATGTGATATTGCGCGATCGCGACCAACTCCCTGTGTTAATTGATTTTGGGGTGGTGAAAGAGATTGCAACTCGGATGCAAGGCCCCGAAACCTTTAAGCAGCAAACGACGGTCGGTAAGCTTGGCTACGCTCCGAGTGAGCAGATGCAGACCGGACGCGCCTATCCCAACAGCGATCTTTATGCGTTAGCGGTCACAGCCCTCGTTCTGCTGACCGGACGAGACCCGCAAGAACTGTTCGACGAAAACACGATGACGTGGCAGTGGCAGCGCTACGTAAATGTGAATCCAACCTTTGCGCAAGTTTTGAATCGGATGTTGAGTTATCGCGTGGGCGATCGCTTTCAGTCTGCTAACGAAGTGATGCAGATGCTGCAAACACCTGGAACCCCTGCGCCTTATCCGCCTTCTATTGCTCCGCCCCCCGTCGCGCCGCCGCCTTCTGCGGTTCGTCCCGCTCAGCCTGATATGTCGCAAATGGCAACGCAAGCGATCGGACGACGCTCGACGCCAACCGCTACCCCCACCGAATTTGGGAATCGGGCACAACCGACGGTTCCAACGCGGAGTTCTATGTGGGATGATCCGTGGGCAGTCTTTGCGATCGGGACAGGACTCGTGCTGCTGGTTGGTCTCGGAGCCTGGGCAATTACGCGCGGCATTCTCACCGCTAATCAGCCGAGTCCCACTCCCACAACCACGATTTCGCCCTCGCCCCGTCCGAGTACGCCGAGTCCTCGTCCAAGTACGCCGAGTCCATCGCCTAGCGCTGAACCTGTAACGTACAGTCAAACGTTAGATCTCGCGCAAGGCAGCGCCTCGCGAGACGGCACGCTTCGAGCGAATCAGACGCTAAACTTGATCGTGCCAGCCCAAGAAGGGCAGGAACTCAGTGCCTCGGTGCAAGGGGAAGAGGTGTTGATGACCGTATTAGCCCCAGACGATCAGCCAGTTGACGCCCAAGCTAGTCGGACTCCGCGTTGGTCAGGAACGCTGCCCTACACCGGCAAATATGTGATTCAATTAAAGCCTGTGAAAGGTCTGCAAAAGGGTGCATATAAGCTCAACGTTGAGCTTGCATCGCCGCCTCCACCTCCTAGTCCTTCCCCAACCACTCCACCTCCAACGACCAATCCAACGGTGCAAACCGAGCGAATTAGCTTCCCTCCGGGACAAAAGGGCACTCAAGTCACTGGAAAAGCCAGTCCAACGCTGATTCAGCGCTATATTTTGAATGCCAGAGAAGGACAGTTGGCCACTGTACGCATTAGTCAGGGCGCTACGCTGGTGGTTCGCTATCCCGACGGACGAGTTGAAAATACAGGCGGTGCCGTGTGGCAGCAGAACCTAAGCGCATCGGGCGATTATGAGATTGATGTGATTGCGAATCAGGACACTAACTTTACCCTAGACGTGAATGTTCAGTAAACCAATTAATGCCCTTTTGATTGCTGGAACCGATACCAATGTGGGTAAGACGGTGTTGACCTCTGCGTTAGCCGCTTATTGGCAAACTTACTGCGCTCCGCACACGCTAGGGATGATGAAACCCTTTCAGACGGGAATGGGCGATCGCGAACACTATTTGCGATTGTTCAACTTAGACCAATCCCTAGAGGAACTAAATCCTGTTCATTTTGCAGCGCCGTTAGCGCCCCCGCTGGCTGCCGATCGCGAGGGAAAACGAGTCCAACCTGAACTGGCGTGGCAAGCGTTTGAAGCACTGCGATCGCGGCGAGACTTTGTTTTAGTAGAAGCTTTGGGCGGGCTGGGATCGCCGATTACTCACGAAACAACCGTCGCAGATTTAGCTTGGGATTGGCAGTTGCCTGTGGTGCTGGTTGTTCCGGTAAAATTAGGCGCGATCGGGCAAGCAGTAGCAAACGTAGCGCTGGCGCGTCAGTCTCGCCTGCATCTTAAAGGGATTGTACTCAGTTGCGTTCAGCCTTGCTCAGACGAGGAGGTAGAACAGTGGGCATCGGCAAGTTTGATTCAGTCGTTGACTGGCATTCCGGTGCTAGGATTGATTCCTCACTTGGCAGATGGGTGGGATTCAGTTGAGATTCCGCCCAGCGATGCTCGTACCAAATTGGCTCAGGTTGCATCTCATTTAGAATTAGAACGGCTGATGCCGCTTGTGTATGAATCGCTGTAGTAGAGCTTTGTTCTTGAGAGGTTGCCTTTATGAAGCCTGCGCTTAGCCAATTTGGAGTCGAAATGTCTCGCCTCTCTGGGGTGCGGGCAATCATGAAAGACATCATCGAAACGTTGAGAGCGGGCGCAGGACAAAATTTTATTAACCTTAGCGCGGGCAATCCTGTGATCCTTCCAGAGGTAGAGCAACTCTGGCGTGATTGCACCTTTGACCTGCTCGCTAGCCCTGACTATGGTGACGTAGTTTGTCGGTACGGCGCAAGTCAAGGATATCAACCGCTTGTTGATGCCGTAGTCCAAGATTTCAATCGACGCTATGGGCTAAGGTTGACCGATCGCAATGTTCTCATTACCCCAGGTAGCCAGAATCTTTATTTTCTGGCGGCAAATGCGTTTGGCGGTTATGCCGCGAATGGTGATCTGCGTAAGATTGTGTTGCCGCTTAGTCCAGACTACACCGGGTATGGTGGTGTCACTCTCACGCCCGAAGCGCTGATCGCCTACAAACCAGAATTAGACATTGATGAAGGTTCACATCGCTTTAAGTATCGCCCTGATTTCAGTAGGCTCACCATCAACGAACATACTGGATGCGTAATTTTCTCCCGTCCTTGCAACCCAACGGGCAATGTTCTGACTAACGATGAAGTGAATAAAATTACAACACTAGCAGCAGCGCATGACGTTCCGGTGCTAATTGATTCTGCTTATGCGCCGCCCTATCCAGCGCTTAATTTTACAGAAATGACTCCGACCTTTGGGGAGAATGTGCTGCACTGCATGAGTTTATCCAAAGCGGGATTGCCAGGAGAACGCATTGGCATTGCGATCGGGGATGCGGATATTATTGGCGTTCTCGAAGCATTTCAGACGAATTTGTGCATTCATTCGCCCCGATATGGACAAGCGATCGCGGCGCGTGCGATTCGGTCGGGAGCGCTGGGCGAGATTGCGGTCAACGTGATTCGACCGTTCTATCAGCAAAAGATCGCGGTTGTTGAAGAAGCGCTGAATCAAGCCATGCCGTCTGATTTGCCGTGGTTTTTGCATCGCGGCGAAGGGGCGATCTTCGCTTGGCTGTGGCTCAACAATCTGCCGGTCACAGACTGGGAGTTTTACCAGCAGCTTAAGTCCGTGGGCGTGATTGTGGTTCCGGGCAGTACTTTTTTCCCTGGGCTGCATGACGCGTGGGATCACAAGCAGCAATGCCTGCGCATTAGCCTGACCGGAACCGATGAAGAATTGCGAACGGCAATGCAACGATTGGCTGAGGTCTATGTGAAGACGATGAAAGCAACTCAGACACGTTAGGGTAGAAGAGGAATGATAGCTGATCTGTCCTCACCCCCAACCCCTCTCCTTAGGGAGAGGAAATTGATCCAATTATTTTTTCTTCTCAGGAGAGAAAGCTAGGGTGAGAGCGATTCAGACCCGAAGAATAATGTTCTAACTTTGACTTATGCAAGTTCAATTTCGAGAGTTTGATGCTTTTAACGTTTGGATGTGGATTGAGTTTGTCACCATTCCGTCTGAAATGGAGAAACAGTATGTTGAGGAGTTATTTAGCTCCTGGTTTTTCCTCGGTAAATTAGGCGGGTTTAATGCCGAAAATTTGCAGGTGCAAGATAGTGGACTCGATCTCAGCTACATGGTCTATGACGACGATACAGCTGAAGATTCGCTAATGTCGGTCATGCACAACATGGGCGACTTTGAGTACGACGCAAACTGGGGTCGCTGTTGGTTTGACTTGGGCACGAGCGATGCGATCGCACTAGATGTATTAATCAATTCGCTGAAGCAACTGAACAAAGATTACGTCACTATCGATCGCATCATCATTGGTGGTGAGAATGATGATTGGCGCGTTCCGGGCAGCAATAATCCAGATTTTGTTATGGATAACCAACTGAATTAGTTGCTGTGTTCGTAATCTTGAAACTTCCTTTTGAATTACGATCTACATCGCTGTAGATCAATTCGTGTGGGTAAGTTCATGAAATCAAACATTCGCGTGATTGTTCTGGGTTTGATTATCCACAACAATCGTCTGTTTGTATCAGAAGGGTTCGACTCGATCAAACAAGAAACCTTCTACCGCGCCTTGGGCGGCGGCGTGGAGTTTGGGGAGACAAGCCAAGCCGCCCTCCAACGAGAATTTCAGGAAGAGCTTCAGGCAGAATTAACCAACATTCGGTATTTGGGCTGTCTCGAAAGCTTCTTTACCTTTGAAGGCGAACCCGGACACGAATTAGTTCAGCTTTATCAATGCGATTTTGTGGACGCTCGTTTCTACCAAGAGCAGTCCTTCACGTTTATCGAAGGTGACGATCAAGGAGTTGCTCACTGGATTGATTTGGATCTGCTCAAGTCCAACTCGCTTCGCTTATGTCCTGACAATTGTTTGACCTATTTGCTTGTCTGACCTATTTACTTTGACGTGTCTGCTTTAGTGGCGTTGGTTCAGCAAAACTTGAATTGCGTTCATCATTTCGTTAGGAGGACAAGGCTTTGTGACGTAAGCATCTGCGCCTTGCTTGATGCCCCAATAGCGATCGAACTCTTCTGACTTAATCGAACACATCATGACCGGAATGCTATGAGTTCTGGGATCGCTTTTAATCCAGCGACACAGTTCATATCCATTCATGCGCGGCATGATGATGTCAGTGATCACAAGATCCGGCAGTGACGTTTGAAGTTGCGCGATCGCATCGACCCCATCGGCAGCGACCGCGACTTCAAACCCAATTTGGCGCAGTTGATCAGCAATCATCTCCCGCACGGTTACACTATCATCGACAATCAACACTGAGTTCATAGGCGCCTCATCATCGCAGGTTTAGACTGCTCTCTAGGTCATTTATTCATACAAAGAGTAATGGCTTCGTCCGGGTTTTGTGCAGAGAGCGTGAAGAGAACAGTCGGCTTTGTGAGGATGAGAGAGCAAGTCTAGTTCGCGGTTCCTCTGGAGTTTGCGCTTTGCGCTGATCGCGCACTTTGGGTAGCAGCGGATTGGATAGTGGATGTCACAGATGAATTGAAGTAGGGGCACGGTATGCTCTGCGGCAGAGGTTCTACCGTACCTTCAGCAGTTTCGTGATGAATTGCAATGTTTAGTCAGGACATCCTTGCGTTATTGTGATCACTAGTGACCTGAACAACCATCGCTGAGTATGACCCTGGCTCCTCACAAAAAGGCAAAAGCGCTTAAACCTTCCAGCCGCCGCCCTGCAAAAGAACTCTGTAGCGAATGTGGGCTGTGTGACACTCACTATATTCATTACGTGAAAGAGGCTTGCGCCTTTATCCATCAGCAAATTCCAGCACTCGAAGAACAAACTCATGGCAGGAGCCGTGACTTAGACAACTCCGATGATGTCTACTTTGGGGTCAATCAAGGCATGACGGCAGCCCGTAAGATCGAGCCGATTGCGGGCGCACAGTGGACAGGAATTGTCAGCTCGATTGCCATTCAAATGCTAGAAAGCGGCAAGGTTGAAGGCGTCGTGTGCGTTCAAAATACCGAAGAAGACCGATTTCAGCCAAAGCCAATTATTGCGCGATCGCGAGAAGAAATCTTAGCGGCAAGAGTGAATAAGCCAACTCTTTCGCCAAATCTATCGGTACTAGAGCAAATTGAGCAGTCTGGCATGAAGCGACTGCTCGTGATTGGAGTCGGGTGTCAAATTCAAGCTCTGCGAGCCGTAGAGAAGCAGTTGGGGCTAGAAAAGCTGTACGTGCTAGGGACGCCTTGTACCGATAATGTCACCCGCGCTGGATTGCAGACGTTTTTAGAAACAACGAGCCGCTCGCCGGAAACCGTGGTCTACTACGAATTCATGCAAGACTTTCAGGTTCATTTCAAGCACGAAGATGGCTCGACAGAGCTAGTCCCATTTTTCGGACTCAAAACCAACAAACTAAAAGATGTGTTTGCGCCCTCGTGTCTCAGTTGCTTTGACTACGTGAATTCGCTGGCAGATTTGGTCGTCGGCTATATGGGTGCACCTTTTGGCTGGCAGTGGATTGTAGTGAGAAACGATCGCGGTCAAGAAATGCTGGACTTGGTGGACGAGCAGATCGAAACGCAGCCTGTGATGTCGGCGGGCGATCGCAAAAATGCGGTGCAACAAAGCATCCCCGCCTACGATAAGGCTGTGACGCTGCCGATGTGGGCCGCTAAACTGATGGGCGTTGTGATCGAAAAGATTGGTCCAAAAGGCTTGGAGTATGCGCGGTTCTCAATTGATTCTCACTTTACCCGCAACTATTTGTACGTCAAACGTAACCATCCAGAAAAATTAGACCAACACGTTCCCCCCTACGCTCAACAGATTGTGTCGCAATACAAACTGCCGGACTAACAGGAAATGCGATTAGCGCAACGCGCAACTTCAAAGAACATGGCTTTGCCAAGCTCCGAAGGATTGTGCTTCCACAGCACTTCTTGAAACTGTGCCCTCACAGCACTTCTTGAAACGCGGTCTTCTCCGCGACCTGCTTTCCTTCATTCAATAAATAGTCGAAGAAGGCTTTTGCGATCGCGGAGAGTTGTTTTCCGGAGGGATGCACGACGTACCAATACCGCTCGATCGGGAACCCTTCCACATCCAGGACAACGAGTTGATTGTTTAACCCTTCTAACGCCAAGGTATGTTTTGAAAGAACTGATAATCCCATTCCACCTACGATCGCTTGCTTAATCGCTTCATTACTGCCCAAATCTAGTTTGACCTTCAACGGCATCCCATGCTCATCAAACAGTTTCTGTACGGCTTTGCGCGTCCCTGATCCGGGTTCTCGCATGATGAATGGCTCTTCTGCAATACGAGCGAGCGGGATATCTTTCTCGAACGCTAAAGGATGACTGCGAGGAGCCAGAACGACTAAGGGATTCTCCATAAAGGGATGCACTTCGGCATCGCTCTCATCCGGCAGTTGGCTCAGAATGTAGAGATCATCGCGATTGCCTGCCAAACTATCTAAGACGTACTGATGATTAGTGACGGTCAGAGAAATGTCGATACCAGGATAGCGTTGGCAAAACGGACCTAAAATGCGAGGAATCACATACTTTGCTGTCGTCACTACAGCTAGGCGTAATGTGCCTTGCTTGAGTCCTTTGAGATCGGCGATCGCAATTTCAAACTCGGTCATTCGTTGAAAAACATCTTGGCACGTTGCGTACAACTCTTTGCCAGCGGAGGTTAAGAACAGTTTTTTGCCAACTTGCTCAAACAATGGCAACCCGACGGTCTTCGATAGCTGCTTGACCTGCATTGACACGGTTGGTTGGGTCAAAAACAACTCTTCCGCCGCACGAGTGAAACTGCTGTGACGGGCGACAGCTTCAAAAACCTTTAGTTGATGGAGTGTTGCGTTTTGCACAATAACCTCTCCTTAAGGATTGATGATAACTTGGTGAACCAGCGATCGCAGAAAAACACCACCTATAGAGCAAAATCTATTTATTCTATTGATAGCAGTGATTTTGATTTATGGGTTTTGTAGTTATCATAATCCATAAGAGCATATGCTCCCTTCCAATCTAGCGTTGCACGGATCAAGATTTTGTTGGACAGGTTTTAGGCTGCGGTATTCACTTGTTTACAAGGGTTTTTGGCAGGTGATTTGCTTACAGTAGTCTCCTGGCTCCTTCGTATCAGACGTGCAACGCCTTTCTTAATCATTCATTCTTTGTGAAAGAAGCTTTGTAAAATTGGCGATCGCTAGATCAAACCATCTTTTGAGAATGTTCTAAATCACTTGAATAGGCTATTGAATGAAGGCTTTTCTTATGTTAGACGTCGTGTTCAAATAGCAAGTTGGTGAGTTTGTATGTCAAGTATTGTTGACATTTAGCGCGTTGGTGGCAGCCGTCTAAGCGGTTAATCTAGTCCATATGCTAAAGCAGCAAGTACCATTTACGGTATCTGATCGTAACGATCAGGCATCCTCAAAGCTGTCACCCGGAACGGTACAAACATCAGTTCAAATGCTCTTCAATCAACATGAATTCTGACGCTTCATGTCGTTCTTGGGAAATATATAAAATCTAATATAGAAGCTGATTTAGAGAAGTTAAACAGCATTACTTCTCTAAATCAGCTTCGCTAATTAAGCTCAACTTCACTGGAGTAGTTAAAGTAAAAAAAGCAACAGTTGTAGCGGCACAAATATGATTATTTTAATGAATTAACGATTAGGTTAGTAATAATGATAGGTTATTATTAACTAGATTAAATGATCTGGTTAAGTTTTAGATTTATCTTTCAAAGCTATTTCTATCTTCGAAGGTGCGATCGCACCTCTAGACTAGATGCGATTACTTACTATAGATGCGATCGCAGACCTGCTTAATTACTGTGCAGCTTCTGACTTTGTACTTGCCGTCTTGGAATTAAATCCCCCCGTGGAATCAAATCCCATCGGAGAGACAAAATCTCTAAACAAAGCAATTTGATCCTCGAATGAAAGTTGCTTAATCTGCTCTAGTACATCCTGAGAGTCAGAGGGAAGCTCGTATCCGGCAGGCATGGGAATGATGGTTCCATTGTTCATGCCTTGTGCCAGTAAATACCAAAACAGAAGCTTGGTTGTATCGCTGAGTGCAGCATACTCGCGAGAAATTTGCGTATCTTTCTGAGTAATGAGTGCTCGCTGTAGTTCTAACTGTTCGTCCTGAGATAGTTCTTTGACTTGAGCAAATAAGCCTTCTGCAATTTCTGGAGCCGCCGTACTTGCTCCTGGAGCCGCAGGCGTAATCGACTCTCCCATTTCCGTATAGACAAACCAAAATACAGCTAGTTGTTGGTCAACCTCTAGAGCTCGAAGCGCCTGAAGAATATCATCAGCGACATGAGAAGTTGTCATAAAACTTTTACCAAATTCAACTCCTGCACCTTACCAATGGTAAATTTTCTTTTCCCCTAGCATTGGGCAGACATTGCTTACCTGACTCTAGACAGAGGTGACGATCTCACAAGTGCATGACCCTTGAGGGTGAATTAGGTAAGGGTAAATATGCAACGACTGGAAGGGAAAGTCGCGATCGTTACGGGCGGGGGCGCAGGAATTGGGGAAGCAATTTGTCACAAATTTGCGAAAGAAGGCGCAAAAGTTGTCGTGAGCGGTTTGCCGAGTGATCCGATCGACGCGGTTGCAACAGCAATCACCCACTATGGCGGCACTGCGATCGCGTATCCGGGCGATGTATCTGAAGAAGCGTTTGCGAAAGGTTGCGTTGAAGCCGCGATCGCGGCGTATGGCAAGCTCGACATTCTAATCAACAACGCAGGTGTATTTCTAGCAACAGCAGAGATTGATCAATACCCAATCGAAGACTTTGACGCGACCATTCGCAACAATCTAAGGTCGGCATTCTTGATGACAAAATATGCCATTCCTTACCTCCAAAAAACCAACGGTAATATTGTCAGCGCTGGATCTGAAGCAGGGTTCAACGGCTTAGCGATGAACGCTCCTTACGGCGGTACAAAAGGCTGGATGCACTCCTTTATGATGGGCGTGGCGGTGGAACAGGCAAAGTATGGCATTCGAGCAAACTGTGTGTGCCCAGGCGCGACCGACACCGCTTGGACACACAAAGAAACGGGACCAATGACCCAGAAAATGGAGAAGATGCTGGTTGAAGCGACTCCGATGGCACGGCGTGGAACGCCCGAAGAGATGGCGAATATCTATGCCTTTCTTGCCTCGGATGAAGCGAGCTATGTCACGGGTGCGCTGTGGTTAGCCGATGGCGGCGTCACACCTGCGAAAGGATCAGTCGGAAAAGATACGCCGTTTTGGAAGCGCAGTACACCCGATGGAGAGCTGCGCCTTGAGCATGAGCGGGATGGTTTGCAGAACAAAGATACTCATCAAATCCAATAGCGAACCCAGGAATGAGAGGTTCTTGCTCGTTCCTTATTTGTGTGGAGGATTTGTGTGGAGGTTTACTATGCAGTTATTGGGCAAAGTTGCTGTCATTACAGGCGCAGGGTCAGGCATTGGGCAAGCGGCAGCGTCTTTGCTTGCCCAACAAGGCGCGATCGTGGCCAGCATTGATCGCTCCGCAGAAGAGGGAGAGGACACCGCGAAGCAGATTCAGCAGATGGGAGGGCAGGCGATGAGTGCGATCGCGGATGTCTCTCAGCCTGAGCAAGTGAAAGCGGCAATTGATGCGATCGCTCAACAATACGGTCGAATCGATATTGTTTTTGCAAACGCTGGAATCAACGGAGTTTGGGCACCGATTGATGAACTTTCTTCAGAAGATTGGAACCAAACAATTAACATTAACCTCAATGGAACGTTCTACACTGTGAAGTATGCTGTTCCCTATCTAAAACAACAAGGCGGTTCTATTATTGTGACTGCTTCGATTAACGGGACTCGCGTCTTCAGCAATACTGGAGCAACAGCTTATGCCTCTACTAAAGCGGCCCAGGTTGCCTTCACTAAAATGATTGCATTGGAATTAGCAAAACATCGGATTCGTGCCAATGTGATTTGTCCAGGTGCAATTGAAACTAATATAAAAGATAATACCGAGAGCAGACATCTCGATGCGATCAAAGAACCGGTCGAATTTCCTGAAGGCGATATTCCTCTGACCGATGGGGGTCTTGGTGCTGCCGAACAAGTGGCTCAACTCGTGCTTTTTCTTGCCTCTGATACGTCTAGCCACATCACCGGAACAGAGGTCTGGATTGATGGCGGTCAATCTCTACTATTGGGCTAGTCTTTTCTAGACCTAAATTCGTTCTCTCTCCGTTTTATACTTTTTATACTGTTGCCACTATGCCTCAAGTTTTTGGAAAACTGCCCACCAGCCAGCAGCCTTGGTCTAGTCTTGAATCGGTTCAAACTATTGCGATCGAAGGACAAGACATTCACCTCGACTGTGGCACTCCTCAAGTAAAGCTCAGCATTCTGGCGGCAAATTTGATTCGAGTTCGATTAGCGCCCAAAGGTGAGTTTTTGCCACGACGATCGTGGGCCGTGACCAAACCCGATGAAGACTGGGAAGCCGTTTCCTTTCAAACTGAGGAAGAAGAAGGCGTACTGTCGATCCGCACCGAACAACTCCAGATCAAAATCGAGCGCAACCCGTGTCGAATCCAATGTTTTGACTCCAAGGGACAGCCATTTGCTCGTGATACAGAATTGGGTATGGGCTGGCGACTAGGCCAAATCGCAGCTTGGAAACAGATTGAGCCGGACGAACACTTCTATGGATTTGGTGAACGATCAGGACTGCTGGATAAGCGATCGGAGATTAAAACGAACTGGACAGTAGACGCTTTAGACTACTCATCGATTAGTGATGAGATGTACCAAGCGATTCCATTTTTCATCACTTTACGTCCGGGTCTTGTCTACGGAATTTTTCTCAACAGCACGCACTGGAGCCGATTTGATCTTGGAGCCACAACTCCGGGCGTTCTACAAATGCAAGCACATGGTACTGAACTCGACTACTACATCATTCACGGTTCAACCCCGGCAGATATTCTCAACACCTATACCGAACTCACCGGACGAATGCCCTTACCGCCGAAGTGGGCGCTCGGCTATCATCAATGCCGTTGGAGTTATGAATCAGAAGACGTGGTGCGGCAGCTTGCTCACGAGTTCCGATCGCGGCAGATTCCCTGCGATGTGATTCATCTCGATATTGACTACATGCGCGGCTACCGCGTGTTCACCTGGAGCCCAAAACGGTTTCCTGATCCGGCAAAACTGATTGGAGATCTCAAGCAAGATGGCTTTCAAACAGTAACGATCGTCGATCCGGGCGTGAAGTATGAACCCGATGGTGAGTATGAGGTGTATCACGAAGGCTTAGAAAAGGACTGCTTTGTTCGTAATGCAGACGGCAGTTTAGTTTACGGTTACGTGTGGCCTGATAAATCGGTGTTTCCAGATTTTCTCCGTCCAGAGGTGCGCCAGTGGTGGGGGGACTGGCAGCGCACTCTCACTGATGTAGGCGTTGCCGGAATCTGGAACGACATGAACGAGCCGACGCTAGACGAGCGTCCGTTTGGAGACAATGGCGATAAAGTTCCGTTTCCCCTCGATGCACCTCAAGGACCGATGGACGAAGGCGGAACCCATGCCGAAACTCACAATCTCTACGGTTACAACATGGCGCGATCGGCGGCGGAAGGACTAGAACGCCTCAGACCAAATCAGCGATCGTTTGTCCTAACGCGCTCTGGTTTCGCCGGAATTCAGCGCTGGTCGTCGGTGTGGATGGGCGACAATCAATCGCTGTGGGAACACCTGGAAATATCGATTCCGATGTTATGCAACATGGGGCTTTCAGGCGTCGGATTTGTCGGCGCAGATATTGGTGGATTTGCAGGCAATGCTACGGCAGAGCTATTCGCCCGATGGATGCAAGTCGGACTGCTCTATCCATTTATGCGTGGGCATTCCGCACTCCTAAGCGCTCAACACGAACCTTGGGTGTTTGGAGAACGCACGGAACAAATTTGCCGCGAATACATTGAGCTACGCTATAAGCTGCTGCCATATCTCTACTCGTTTTTCTGGCAAGCTAGCACCACAGGCGCACCAATTTTACGCCCCTTGCTTTACGACTATCCCAACGATCCTAAAACCTATGAACTCCACGATCAGGTCTTGCTAGGCTCAGATATTATGGCGGCTCCAGTGTACCGTCCGGGTGTAGAATATCGAGCTGTTTATCTGCCAGAGGGCACATGGTATGACTGGTGGACGGGAGAGCGCTACAACGGCAATTCACACATTCTCGCTCACGCACCGTTAGAACGAATGCCAATGTATATCCGATCAGGTGCGATCGTACCAATGCAACCTGTGATGCAATATGTTGACCAACATCCTGTCGATCAGTTAAGAGTACGCATTTGGCAAGGTGACGGAGAATTTACGCTCTACGAAGACGATGGCACGTCCTACGAGTATCAATCCGGTGCATGGGCAACTACAACCTTTCGCGTTCAACAGCAGAACGACGCAACGCTGGTTGAGGTCGAGGCACGTCAAGGAAATTGGCAGCCAACAGAGCGCACCATCATTATCGAACTTGTGGGAGTGGATGAACAGACCTTCACAGACGATGGAGAAGTACATCAACTCCGCTTTTCATGAAAACTCTCTTACCTGAGCCAACTGCTAAATCGCACCCAGACGTGATATAAAGGTCAAGGATTTGTTACATAAACTCATGTGACAGAATCATTGAGCTTTTTGCCGATCGGTGCGGCTTCCTGGAGGTGCGCGATCGCTAAACCAGCTCGACGATGGCTTGGCAAGTTTTAGCACGCCGTTTAACCGGGTTGAACAGTCTGCTAGTTGCCTAGAGAGGCTTTCGCGTGCATTTTCATCCATACCTGAAGAGAAAAATATTCATGACGGCATCCCTCACGCCCGAAAATTTAGCCCTTCCTTCACCTAGTGACCTTCAAATCAAAGATATTTTGGCAACCCTGCCCCGCGAGTGCTTTCAAAAAGACAGGCGAAAAGCTTGGTCGATGGTCGTTGCCAGCATTGCGATGGTAGGTTTGGGCTATTGGGCGATCGCGGCTTCTCCGTGGTTTTTATTACCCATCGCTTGGATTTTTACCGGAACCGCACTGACGGGCTTTTTCGTCATCGGTCACGACTGCGGACACCGCTCGTTTGCCAAGCGCAAATGGGTAAATGATTGGGTCGGGCATCTGTTCATGGCTCCGTTGATCTACCCATTTCACTGCTGGCGGTTGCTGCACGATAAGCACCACAATCACACCAACAAAATGGATGTCGATAATGCTTGGCAACCCTTTCGCACCGAGTTTTATGAAAGCATGAATGCGGGTCAACAGGTGGGATATCGCCTCATGCGCGGTTACTTCTGGTGGATCGGCTCGATTCTGCATTGGGCGCTGATTCACTTCAAGCTAGAGAACTACAACCCTAGAGATCACCAAAAAGTGAAAGTGTCGATCGGGGTGGTGGTAGCATTTGCCGCGATCGCATTTCCAACGTTGATTCTTACTACTGGAGTGTGGGGCTTTGTGAAATTCTGGCTCATGCCGTGGCTGGTGTATCACTTCTGGATGAGCACCTTCACGATCGTGCATCACACCTTACCCGACATTCAATTCCGCGAACCGGAAGACTGGAATGCGGCAGAGGCTCAGCTATTTGGAACGGTACACTGTGAATATCCGGGCTGGGTCGAGTTTCTCTGCCACCACATCAATGTCCATATTCCGCACCACCTCTCAACGGCAATCCCGTCCTACAATCTGCGCTTGGCGCACGAAAGCTTGCAAAAGACGTGGGGAAGTCAGCTACAAGAGCATCGTTTCTCCTGGAAGTTAATGCGACAGATTGCTGAGCTTTGTCACTTGTATCACCCAGAGTATGCGTATCAATCGTTCAAAGATTACGATCAAAGCAAAGTGATGCGTTAATCGTTCGACTAAATAGTTTCTAAGCAAGGAATAAAGGTTTCGTTTCCCAAAGGGGAAGAACACTTAAAATTCCTTGCTTTTTTGTTGAGCAATGATCGACCAATGATGAAAACCACTTACTTGGGAAGCTGGGGAGGTGGTAAAGGCGTCTGCGATCGCAAGATCTCCGGTGATTGGGCAGGAGTTACCACTGGCAGAGAAGGTGCTGATTTTCTAGCCGTAGATTTGGGTGGAGCTACGTTCGGAACAGAGAGAGGTAATGGAGGACTAGCTGCCGGACTCGACATCCCCCCGCCCACTGTTCCACCGACTGTGCCGAGATTAAGCGTGCCAAAATCAAGCAGTAGTTTTGCCGACTTGTAGTAAGTGGCCCATCGACGCGAATCAGGCTGAGTGCGCCACTGCTCACGACTGACGTTGATCGACAGAATTGGGGCTTCTAAGCCACTGGCTTGACCTGTGACAATTACTGAAGTATTACTCGTCAAAATGTCTTTATCGAAACTTCGCTGCACAGCAGCCCGTGCCGCTAGTTCTGCCCGTCGCGCTAGAGACTCAAAGCTCTCGCTAGGCAAGCGAACGAGCGCTAGATCAACCCGTGCTACAGAGGCTTGAGCCGCTCTTGGCGAAACGATCGTAGTATCGATTCCCCACAGTAGTCCAGACAGACCGAACGCTAGCGTAACCCTGAACGCAAATTTTGAGTGTGAAGCCATGAATTTAGAAGTAACAAAAGAATCAAACTCAGAATGGACAGCAAATCGTCTGATTGATCAGAGTTTGATGTTTCAAAAAAGCCTTTTTTTTCTATCATGTGTTTGTTTGCACGTTATTTTTGAAGCGTGGATCACAAATGTACTTCCGAGGTGTCTGCGATGGCCAACTATTGGGCAATTACAGTAGGTATTAATCACTATCGTTCTCTTCAGCCGCTTAATTTTGCCCAACAAGATGCACAGTCCCTCTGTGAAGCCTTGGTTAGTGAAGCCGGTTTTTTACCCGATCACTGTATTCTCATGACTGACACTTCTCCAGAAGTAGTAGGTCGCTCAACGTATCCCAGTCGAGACAACTTGCAGCACTGGATTAGCTTTTTTAAGCAAGAATTGGCCCGTCCCGAAGATTGGGTATGGGTGTTTTTCAGTGGCTATGGCGTCTGCCTCGACGGACAAGATTATTTATTAGGCATTGAAGGCAATCCTGCCGACGTCGCTTCAACAGGCGTCACGATGCGATCGCTGTTTGAGCAACTCAGCACTCTGCCGACCGAGCGCTTGCTGCTGCTGCTCGACATCAACCATAGTCAAGGCATCTTAGCCGGAGAGAATCTTGGCGCTCAAACTGCGGCGTTAGCCAAAGAATTTGGCGTTCCCACACTGCTGTCGTGTCGCCCGGACGAGTTTTCTCACGAAGTCATGGCGCTCAATCAGGGATTATTTACAACCGCGCTGGTAGAAGGACTGCGATCGCATCAATGCTCGACGCTCTCTGGGCTAGAAGAGTTTATGACCGCCCGTCTTCCTGAACTATGCAATCACCACGATCGCCCAGTGCAGCATCCAGTTCTCGTGGTCTCGAATCCAGAACAGGTCTATCAGGTCATCACTCCGGTCAATTGGGCAGAAACCGAGCCGTGGAAACCAGCTATTCCCAATCCGTTTACGGTTGAAGACGACTTTTTTGACACCTCCATTATGGATGCCGCTCCTGTCGCTATAGAAGCACCTCCTGCATCTTATATTCAGGAAACCCCGAATGTCATGGAACTAGATTCCCAACCCGATCCGGTATTTCTACCTCTAAAACCCGTTGCTCCTCCAAAGTTAGAGCCTAAGCCCGCAAAGGTAGCAGTCAGCAATGCCCCGGACGAATCTCTGTGGGAGAAAGTTTTGTTTGGGGGTAGCGCCCTGCTGCTAGTCTTGCTGCTCGGTGTGCTGTGGCGACAGCGTGATAATTTCTTTGGGCAACAAACCGCAACCCCGCCCGCTGTCAATAGTTCCAATGGCGCTCAATCTGCTTCAGCCCCAGTTGATGGCGTTTCGTCTCAAGGTTCAAAACCTGCCGCGCAACAGAACTCATCTGGCGCAACTCCAAAAGCAGTTGCTCCGCCAGCAACCGCTAGTCAGCAAGTTTTAGAGAATGCGCGATCGCTGATCAAGCCAGTTAACGCTTCCGATGCCAACAAAGCGATCTTACTTGCGCTGAAAATTCCTCCATCTGATCCTCTTTATAATCAAGCTCAGCAAGATATTAAGCGCTGGAGCAGCGATATTTTAGAGATATCGCAGAAACGCGCTCAGCAAAAGAACTATAAGCAAGCGATCGCTGCCGCGCAACTAGTTCCAAGAGAGAGCCCTCAAATTTACGCTGAAGCCCAAAAGTCGATCAAACAGTGGCAGAAGGCACGCTAATGTCCGACTTTAAAGCGACACGGATTAAGCAGAACTGGCACAGGCTTAGCGCTCCAATTTTGGAGCGCTAAGCCTGTGCGAATCGAGATGGCAAAAGCGTTGATCGAGTTTGGGTTTCGGGAGATGGGGTTAAGAGAGATTCGAGGCATTTCTGTCAGTGCAAATTTGCGCGTTGCCTGATTAGCACAGCGATATGGATTTGTGGTCATTGGCACACCTCCTAGCTCAGACTGGATGCGATCGCGAGGATGGAACCAAGTTGAATGGCAGCTTACCCGGAAGTCGTGGGAGAGGTTGTTAGCCGCTGCTGATTTAGGTTGAACTCAATTCAACGTTTTCTTTTTCATTCTGATCCGCGCTCAAACAAGCTAAGCGATGTTCTGCTGTTATGATTGGCTGCGTATCCTGTAAACGTTGCGCTTTCGCGAATAGTGTGTAAGTCATTATGCCTGGTCAGCCATTTTTGAAACCTCTAAGCTTGCTCATGGTGAGCGGGCTGCTTTCCCTCAGTCCTCTAGTGTTACCCCCTCAATTGCCCTTTGTAGTGGCCCAAACGCCAGAAAAATCGGCTGAAGCGATCGTCAATCAGGGCTTGCAGTTTGTACAACAAAGACGACTGAATGACGCGATCGCATCATTTCGCGAAGCCGCTCGCCTCAATCCAAGATTAACCGCAGCACACTACAACTTAGGACTCGCGCTCCGGCAACAAGGACAACTCCAGGGCGCTGCCGACGCGTTTTATCTCGCGACGCAATCGAGTCCCAATTTCGCCTTGGCCTACGCCAACTTGGGAGCCGCACTGCTAGAAGGCAGTAATCTACCGCAAGCAAAACAGTATTTACAGCGGTCGCTCGATCTTGACCCAAAATTAGGATTGTCCCACTACAATCTTGGACTGCTTTTGGCACAATCCGGCGACCAGCAGGGCGCAATCAAGGCGTTTCAGCAAGCGGCAAAACTAAGCGAGAATGCCTCAGAACCGCTCTACCATTTGGGATTAGTCTATCAGCGTCAAGGTAAATCAGCTGATGCGATCGCCGCATTTAAACAAGCAATTAGGCGCAATCCAAGTTATGCAGTCGCCCACTATAGTTTGGGATCAATTCTCTATACCCAAAACGATTTAGAGGGCGCACTATCTGCCTTTCGGCAAGCCACTAAAGCCAATCCAAAATTTGCTAATGCTTACTACGCGGCGGGTCTAGCGTTTGTGCGAAAAGGAAATTTGCAAGAAGCCAAACGAATACTTGCCTATGCCAAAGATCTTTATTCTGCTCAAGGCAATTCGCCGTGGGCAACGAAAACGCAACAGCAGCTTCAACGGTTGAGCAATCGCTAAGGGAAATTGGAACTGATGCCAACTTCCCCCGACCTGTTAGCGGAAAGAATCTAAATCTAGGGCGGCAGATCCGCCTTCTTCGATTTGAGCTAAGATCTTGCCCAGTTGCGACCACACCAGCCAACTGGTAAAAATCGTCATCGGAACCGCGATCGCATAGGCAAGTTTCGTCGGAAATCCAAAAATCTCAACGCCCGCCGCAAGAAAGAAGCACGCGCCGCCTGCCATGCCTAAAAACGGCAGGAAAAGATTGAATCCACGCATATTCGCGAGGCTACGAGTCGAGCGATTTTGAGACCAGTCTCGAACCGATTGTGTCAGCACGGCCTGAAACGCTAATCCCGAGGCAAGACTAGCAAGCAGACCTGCACACAACAGAAGATAGGGAGGCTGAGGAAAAAAGTAATTCACGGTGTGTTGGGAGGGGTTATAGATCAGACCAGGAATCGTTACCTTTCGTCATCTGTAATCCTATAACGATTCGTCCTCAGGTTAGGGTCTCGAATTTGTGAGAGGCATCATTGACGGAATCAGAGCGGCAGCGCGAGTAGTCGAGAAGCTTGCTAACGCGCCCCATGCTGCACCCAAGATGCGAGCGGGTTGAATGTCATCTTTGATCAGGTTCCACAACTGTTGAACTTCTTCGGTATGGAGGCGATCATCTTCGGTAAGGGCTAAGAGTAGCTGCTGACGAAGATATCGTCCTTCATCTGAAAGCAGATAGCTTAAGCCGAGCTGAGCGGTTGGTAAAAGGTCAAAGCTACTGTCTGACCGCGCGATCGCAATCATGTTTTCCAAGCGCTGCCACTGGAATTTTCCATCCTTGAACAGAACTTCGATCAGGCGACGACGCAATCGCGGCGATTCTCCGGTGAGCAATCGACGGGCGACATAGGGGTAGGCCACCTCGACGATTTTGAAATTAGGATTGAGAGTCAGCGCCAAGCCTTCTTGAGTGACGAGTGATCGGATAATCAGCGCAAATTTCGCAGGTACTCGGAAGGGATAGTCGTACATCAACTCGCTAAAACGATCGGTAATCGTTTTGAAGTTGAAATCTCGGACGCTCTCGCCCATGATGTCACCGAGAACCGATTCGAGCGCAGGTACGATCGGGTAGATGTCGGTTCCGGGAGCCAAAAACCCAAGCTTGACGAAATCGTGGGCTAAGTCTGTGTAATCTTTATTAATTAGGTGTACAACGGCATCAACGAGCGTTTCTTTCGCTTCTTCTTCAAGCTGATCCATCATGCCAAAGTCGATAAACGCCATTTGAGCGCCGCGATCTCCAGCAACAGCAAACAGGTTGCCAGGATGCGGATCGGCATGAAAGAAGCCATACTCCAATAGTTGACGCAGCCCTGCTGTGACGCCGATGCGGATCAGCGCATCGGAATTCATGCCAGCTTGCTGAATTGACACCGTATCGGTCAACTTGAAGCCGTGAATCCACTCCAGAACTAAAACTCGCTGCGTGCAGTGCCGCCAGTAGATTTTGGGCACTTTCACGGTTGGATCGTTGCGGAAGTTGTTCGCGAATTTCTCAGCATTGCGTCCTTCGTTGAGATAGTCAATCTCCTCAAACAGCTTGGTTCCAAATTCATCCACAATCAACGTCAGATCGTGTCCCAAATTCAACGGCAACCAAGGAGACAGCCATCCCGCCGCCCACCGCATAAGATACAAATCAAGCGTCAATGTGGGTAGCAGATTTGGACGCTGAACCTTGATTGCAACCTCTTCTCCAGTTTTGAGGCGTGCTTTATAAACCTGTGCCAGACTCGCTGCCGCGATCGGGTCTGGAGAGAAGTCATCAAAAACCTCATCGATTTCTGCGTCTAGATCTAGACGCAGAATGCGAAACGCAATGTCGTTAGGAAACGGCGGTAGCCGATCTTGCAGTTTAATTAGTTCATCTAGAAAATCTCGCCGAATCAGATCAGGACGTGTAGAGAGTGCCTGTCCGACTTTAATGAATGCTGGGCCTAACGCCGTCAGAAGGTGCCGCAATTGCGCGGCGCGATGAGGTTTTTCCCGCTCTGATTGGTCAAACCACTGATCAAACTTGAGTCCAAGAATGAAACCAGCGAAGTACCAAATGATTCGCAGCGATCGCCAAATGGCTCGCCACGGGCGGAGACTGTAGTATCGTGCGATCGCGGCAGCGTCATACTGTCTTAGGTGAGAAAGGGAAATTCGACCCACGGGTTTTTAATACCTCTTGAAACGAAGGATGCGGACAACCATCACCAGCAGTTGAGCCTTGCAACCGTATTTTCCACTTCTACTAACTCCTTTCATCACAAGTTTAATGATCAAAGGCTCAGCGAATCTCTTGATGCCCGACTGCCGCTTGAAGGATTACCATTTGTTGCTTTACATATCATTCTAGTATATAAAACTACAACTTCTGAAACGGAAAAGAGCCAAACCAAAATGCGGCTCAAATTGAGACCAGGCAAGAATGGCAAGCTTTTTGCCAACGAAAATTAGGCTCGCTTCAAGCTAACGAATCTTTCAAACTGTAAACAACTTGGTCTTGTTGCAGTTCAGACAGTTCGGGAAACATTGGCAAGGACAGCACTTCGCGGGCAGCGCGATCGGCTTCTGGCAATTGACCGAGTTGATAGCCCAACGACTGGTAAATCGGCTGTTGATGCAGCGGATAGGGGTAGTAAATCATCGATGTGACCCCTCTTTCTTGCAAGGCACGTTTGACCGCATCGCGGCGTTCGGCTTCGGTTTCAGTCACTCGAATTGTGTACTGATTCCAAACGCAGCGCCCGCCTGCAATTTCATGAGGCAGAACAAGGTCAGAAAGCGGTGATAAAAGCTGATGGTAGCGATCAGCAACGCGGCGACGCTGCTCGTTCCAAGTGTCTAGATAGCGAAGCTTGATTTGCAGAATAGCCGCTTGAATCGCATCGAGTCGGCTGTTGACGCCATGTTCTTCGTGATAGTAGCCACTGCGCCGCCCGTGGTCGCGTAGCATTTTGACCGTAGCGGCAAGTTCAGGATCGTTCGTGATGATCGCGCCGCCGTCACCACATGCGCCGAGATTTTTGGTTGGATAAAAGCTAAAACAGCCAACATGTCCGATGCTGCCCACCTTTTGACCTGCCCATTCAGCTCCCGTAGCTTGAGCGCAGTCTTCGATCACGGCTAAATTGTGAGCGGTCGCGATCGCCATCAACCGCGTCATATCGACGGGTTGCCCGAACAGATGGATGGGAACGATCGCTTTCGTTTGGGGGGTAATGGCAGCTTCAACTTGATCTAAATTGAAGTTAAACGTGCGCGGATCGATGTCAACAAACACAGGCGTTGCCCCGACCGCGCTAATCGTTTCTGCGGTGGCAATGAAGGTAAAGGGCGAGGTGATGACGTGATCTCCTGCCCCGATCTTGAGCGATCGCAAGGCAAGGTAGAGAGCGTCTGTTCCCGAATTGCAGGTTACGCATTCGGAGGCTCCAATGTAGGTGGCAAACTGGTTTTCAAAATTTTCAATCGTTGCGCCGCCGATATAACGACCGGAGGCAAGCACCTCTAAAACGGCTTGATTGATATCGGAACCAATGAGCTTGAACTGTTCTGAAAGGTCAAAAGGGGGAATGGTAGTCACTCAGTTTCACCACGTACCTTGAAGGGGATCTAATAAAGCTTTAGACCGTGAAGTGACTACATTGTTTCAATAAACTTACAATCTGGCAAGATGAGGGACGGAGTAGTAGAGAAGGGACAGAGTATTGAACGCTGAAGCCGTAGATTCGTTCGGTCAGATTTTTTGGGCGTTGGGATTAGTCGTTGCTGCGATCGCTCTCTCTCTCTGGCAGCGCCTCGGACTCGAAGGCAATCTTCTCATCGCGACCGGACGAGCGATTCTTCAACTCGTCGTCGTGGGCTACGTCCTCACGGTTGTATTCGCTCCGCCGCAGAGTCCATTCTTAATTCTGTTTGTCGCCATCATTCTGCTGCTGGTCGCCGCGATCGTCACTCGCAATCGCATCAGTCAAAAGCTGCCGCGCTTAATGCCTTGGGTCATTGGGTCGTTGGGCGTCAGTACAGCCCTGACGGTTGGCTATGCTCAACTGCTCATTGTGCAGGCGCAGCCCTGGTATAACCCACAGTTTCTGATTCCGTTGGTTGCGATCGTCCTCAGTAATGCGATGAATGGAGCCGCGATCGCCGGAGAGCGATTGGTCAGTACCCTCACGTCAAATCGGGCGGAAATCGAGACGCATCTGAGTTTAGGTGCAACCCCGACTCAAGCGATCGCGACCTATCGCCGAGATGCCATTCGGGCGGGAGTGCTGCCAACGCTGAACACGATGACGATTGTTGGATTAGCAACTCTTCCTAGTATTTTGAGCGGTCAGTTGCTCGGCGGCGCAAATCCGATTCAAGCGATCGCGCTGCAAATTGTGGTGTTGATCCTGCTGGCGGTTGCGTCATTGATTTGCGCGATCGCCTTGACGACGGGAATTTGTCGGCAATTTTTTAACTCAGCGTCACAACTCGTTCAGCTATGACCTGATCATGACCTGATTAGAGTGACGAACGGTGCCCATCACAAATTACGAATAATCGATTACAAACTACTGTCTTGTTGTATAAGAGAGGTACATTCCAGCATATTTTTTCCTGGCGGTGTCTTAATTCTGTCCTTGAACACTATTCTTAAACGATCGGTTCCCTCGTTTTTCAAGGGCATTGCGCTTTTTACACCAGGCGGCGATTTAGTCTATTGCATCGATCCTAGTAAGCGGGGGCGATGGCATCTCAATTTGTGTACTGCGCTGCAAGATATTTTAGAACTGCCGGAACCGCCTCATTTTCTCGTGCCGTGCTATACAGCCACCCTCGATCGCTGGTTTGACACCAAGGTGCAGCAGACGCGAATTTTTGCTGAGGCGTACCCTCCCGTTTTTCGCTATCGATCGCTGCTCAACGCCGTTTTTGAAACCGATGTCCATTGGCAGATGGCTCCATTGCCTGAAGGCTTATGCGATCCAGTAGTGATTGATCAGTATCGCCATCAGTTTCCTCAGCTTTGGGAAAATCACGATTTAGTCTTTCGTCTAGAATCGCACCCCAGTCCACCACCGACGTTTGCTCAAACGAGTCCGCCGCAAATTTCGGCCTCTCCCTATCCCCAAGGCTATGTGCTGCGACTGTTTGTGTCGGGCTACAGCGCGGCGACTCAACGCATTTTGCAGAATTTGCACGAACTGTTAGAGCAATCTCTCGAATCTCCTTATACCCTGAAGATAATTGACATTTTTAAGCATCCAGAACAAGCAGAATTAGATCAGATCACCGCAACGCCGACCTTGGTTAAGGTTTACCCGAAGCCAGTACGTCGGATTGCCGGAAATTTAGAAGATGGCGATCGCATTCTACACATGCTCGGTGCGCTAGAAGAAAGGGAATGAATCATGGTGGATGAGATTTTAGAACGGGCATTGGCTGGAGAAGATATTGCACCAGAGGATGGCGTTGCGCTGCTGCACCAAACGGATGTCAAAGCCATTGAACGGATTCGCGAGACTGCCGATCACTTGCGGCAACGACAAGCGGGCGAAACCGTGACTTATGTGATCAATCGCAATATCAATTTCACAAATATTTGTGAGCAGCACTGTAGCTTCTGTGCCTTTCGTCGAGATAGTGGTGACGAAGGAGCCTACTGGCTAAATGAAGTACAGATTTTAGAAAAAACGACGGATGCGGTTAAGCGAAACGCAACTGAAATCTGTATGCAAGGCGGATTGAATCTAGACGCAAAGCTCAAGGGTTCATCGCTGTCTTTTTATGTGCAACTGATTCAAACCATCAAGTCAGCATTTCCGCAGTTACATCTTCATGCGTTCTCTCCGCAAGAAGTCCAATTTATCGCGCGAGAAGATAACCTCTCGTTTGCCGAGGTGATTGCAGCCCTGCGAGAGGCAGGCGTTGATTCGATGCCTGGAACGGCTGCCGAAGTGCTGGATGATGGGGTGCGAAAAATTCTTTGCCCAGAAAAGTTAAACAGCACAACCTGGTTGGAGGTTGTTCAGACGGCGCATCAGCAAGGCATTCCAACCACCAGCACCATGCTATCCGGGCACATTGAAACACCAGAGCAGCAGATGCAGCATTTAGACTTACTGCGATCACTGCAACAATCTGCTAAACGGCATGGATACACCGGCATCACAGAATTCATTCTGCTGCCCTTTGTCGGACAAGACGCCCCAAAACCTCTGCGGCGGCGTGTCGGGCGCGATCAGCCTGTCCTGTCTGACTCGCTCTTACTGATGGCAGTCGCCCGAATTTTCCTTGGCAATTGGATTCCGAACCATCAGCCCAGTTGGGTAAAGCTCGGACTGCCAGGCGCGATCGAAGCGCTGCGGTGGGGTTGCAACGACATCGGCGGAACCCTGATGGAAGAACACATCACCACGATGGCAGGCGCGATCGGCGGAACCTGTATGGAAGTCGAAACCTTGCAGAGCGCAATTGCTAAAATTGGCAGACCGTTTGCGCAACGCGACACCCTTTATCGAGCGATCCCTCGGAGATTGGCAGAGCCAATCGTGCAACCCGTCCTGCTCTAGACTGTTCTATACCCAAAATTCTCGCCCCAGATCCGTTAGACTTTGCTACAGTGGCATGGCATTATCTTGCACAGTCCCCGCTCATGAACGCCAAACCTAAATCTCGCCCTCAAAAGCCTCAACTATTACTGACTGCGGGAGCCGCCGCTCTGTTGGTGGGAGGAGGCGCGATCGCGTATTTGTTACTCTCTCGCCAAGGGCAACTTAGCGTTATGCCCGTCGGTTCGGGTGTCATTCCTCAAGATGCGCTGATGGTGCTGTCGGTAACGACCGAAGAGAATCAATGGCGGCAGGTTCGAGAGTTTGGCACGCCACGTAGTCAAGCCGCCTTTGAACAGAATTTAAGCCAGTGGCGCGATCGCATTCTCACCAGTCGGGGGCTGGACTATGGGCGAGACGTGCAGCCGTGGGTGGGCAAAGAAGTAACGATGGCATTTTTGCCGCCGCAAGCTGGAATTGACAACTCTAACCCTGCTCAACCCGCCGTGAACTCGCAGCCGATGATCATGGTGCTGCCGATCGCCGATCCGATCAAGGCAAAACAGACGTTAGAACAGTCTGCGGCATCGAAAGGGAAATGGGCTGAGCGGCAGTATAAAGGCGTTCAGGTTCGCGAAAATCAAGGTGATCCAGCCCAGAGCCTTTCGGTTGCGGTGCTAGATGCTCAGGAAATCGTCTTAGCCAATAGTCCAAAAGCCATCGAACGTGCGATCGACACCTACAAAGGAGGGGCAGCCCTAACCGGAACGCCGGGGTACGGAGATGCCTTGACGCAGATTAAAGCAGAGCGACCGTTAGCTCGGTTTTATGTCAATATTCCCGCCGCCGCTAATACCTCGGCAGCAAACTCAAACCGTCCGTTACCCCCACAAAGCTTGAGCCAAGTTCAGCAAAATCAGGGATTAGCAGGAACGGCAATCTTGGCGGCAGACGGCATCCAATTTAAGAGCTTGTCTTGGTTGAAACCGGATAGCCAACGGCGGTTTGACACGAGAAATAACGCCAAGATTATGCCAAATCGATTGCCAGCCGACACGCTGATGATGGCATCTGGCGGAAACTTTAAGCAATTCTGGAAAGATTATACCCAAGGAGCGGCGGCAAACCCGATTCGATTGGTCAATCCAGAAGGACTCAAGCAAGGCATTAAAACCACTGTTGGTTTGGATCTAGACAAAGATTTCCTAAACTGGATGGACGGAGAATTTACCTTAGCGTTAGTTCCGGCTCAGCAGAGTGCGCCTGCCAGTTTACCCGCTGGATTGGTGGTTATGGTACAGACCAACGATCGCCGCGCAGCAGAAGCGACTTTTAAGCGGCTCGATGAAACAATGGCAGCAAAGTATACCTTTAAGGTCGAAGAATCTAAGGTTGCTGGGCAGCCTGTGGTCAATTGGTCGTTGCCTACTGCCAATATCAATATCACTCGGGGATGGATGGATGGCGATGTCGCGTTTCTCTCGTTGGGCGCACCTGTGGCTCAGACTTTCTTACCCAAACCCGCGAGTGCTCTGGCAGAGAACGAGATGTTCCGCAAGACTACGGCTTCGGAGATCACTCAAAACAACGGACATTTCTTCGTCAACATCGATCGCTTGCTCGAACTGAAGAATTTTCCCTTGTTGCAGTTGCCGATCACCAATCGTACGGCTCTCGAAGCGATGGATTCCATCGGCGTAACGGCGGCGATCACGAGCGATCGCACTGCCCGTTACGATGTCTTCGTCATGCTCAAGAAAAACAAGTAAAACACTCAGTGTTGCTGAATTTGAGTATGAATCGTTAAGCTTGTCTTCACTCCTAGTCCTAAGAACTCGTTAAGAGTGAAGGAAACCCGCTTCTAAATCAGGATGTGACTCAACATCTATGTGACTAACGTTTGGGTAAGTCAGGACACACAAACTCTTGCTGCACAGCGCTCAAAGTGATGGCTCGTTTTTCGTTGCTGCGAACTAGGGTCTGCTGCAATTGGAGTGTAGTGTCACTCAACTGGGAAATCGTCGCTGTAAACGCCAGTTGTCCATCTTCAACCACGCGCAAGACGCGAGGCGCATTCTTGTCAATTGTCCATGTCGAAATTCGGTAAGGTTCGACACAAGAAGTTTGCAGCAGCGTCCCGTTCGGTAGAAAGGTATAAATGCTGCCCGATGCAGGCGTTGAAGGTGCTTTCGTCACTCGCCAAACTCGACTAAACAATTGAGTCAAATCTCCGTTGGAACTTGCTTTAGAGGACGCAGCAGGAGAGGCTGGTACTGAAGAGGCTGGCTTTGAACTTCCTGCAATGGGAGATGCGGCAACTGAGGTGGAGGGTTGTGAACTTTCAGCACTTGGCGACTGAGAGCAAGCGATCAGCCCCATCAACAGGACGCTAAGAGCAGAAAATCGTAGATGACGTTTCATAGTATTTCCCGAGTTAAATATGGATAGATCGCATCAAAAATCAAATTTCAACAACCGCGATCGCCTTTACCACGCTCCGCAAGCTCACATCATCAATCATCCCATAGCACTCCAAAAATTTCTTTGAGTACGGCATAAAACCTTCCTTCTCTCGCTGAGAAGCAGCCTTAGAAACTTGAAGTAATGTTCACGGAGTTTTTCAATCCCCTCTCGTTCTCCTCTGTCAGTAGATGGAGCGCCGAACACGAAATGGTTGAATTTGTTACATGATAAAAGATGCAAGCCAACTCGACTTATGTGATCAAACGGAGCAAATGACCATCAACTATGGCTGGCGCGGCGAAATTGACACCTTTCTCTCAACCACGCCCACCAACTGGATAGAGACGCTCAGCGCAAACTATCAATTTCTCTACCAACAGCGATCGACTGCTACTCAACAGCAAGCGTGGATCGAGTGCGGGGAGATTTTGCGATCGCAACTCTCCAATCTCCTGCAAACCCGTCCTGATGCAGCAACGTGGACGATCATCTTTGAATATGAACTGCCTAGCGAAGGGGGCCGCCGTCCTGATGTTGTCATCCTTGGCGCAGGTCATATTCTTGTTTTCGAGTTCAAGCAAAAATCAACCCCATCCACAGCAGACATCGATCAAGTAGCCGCCTACGCCCGTGATTTGGCAGAGTATCACAGCGAGTCGTCTCGAAATCCGGTCACAGCAATACTAGTTCTCACTCGAACGACAAAAGAAAATCGTTTACACAACAAAGTAGAAATTATTAATCCATCCAACATAGCAACATATTTAGATTCGTTAGAAACAACACAGCCTAAAATCAGCTCGCAAGCTTGGATTAATGCGAATTATTCACCACTGCCAACGGTTGTTCAAGCGGCACAGCAAATCTTTCAAAACGAATCGCTTCCAAACATTAAAAGCGCTCAAAGTGCAGGTATTCCAGAGTTACTAGCCTATTTAAATGAATTAGCAGAAACAGCAGAGCAGAAAAAAGAGCGTCATCTTGTTTTAATTACGGGCGTCCCTGGAGCCGGAAAAACCTTAGTTGGTTTGCAGTTTGTTTACCAAAATCCTTTGCAGATCGATGGAAAGCGATCTGCTATTTTTCTCACTGGGAACGCACCCTTACTGACCGTTTTGCAGTATGCACTCAAGAGCAAAGCGTTTGTGCAAGCCGTTCGCAACTTTTATATTCAATATCAAATGCGCCGCCAAACCGCTCCAAAAGAACACATGATCGTTTTTGATGAGGCGCAACGAGCCTGGGATCGCGATCGCATGGCTGAAAAATACGGCATCGGTTTAGCGGCAGCGGGTGCAGTCATTGGCATTTGCGATCGCATTCCGGATTGGTGCGTTTTGGTCGGTTTAATTGGTGAAGGTCAGCAGATCCATGTGGGCGAAGAAGACGGCATTGAACAGTGGAATTTAGGATTTGAACCTATTGCTTCTAAGTGGCATGTTCATTGCGCCGCTGAACCCTCAAAAGTATTCAGTGCAATTCCGGCAGAACGCCTTCATACTAAAGATTTATTTAACCTTACAACCTCACTCAGAACGCATGTGGCCCAACATGTGCAGGATTGGATTGCTTACGTTCTTTCAGGTGAATTTGATCAAGCAGCAAAAGTCATTCCTTCTTTGATTGACGAAGGATTTGATACCTATCTGGCCCGCGATTTAGAATCTGCTAAATCTTATTGCCGCGATCGCTATCATGAGCAATCTGATAAACGTTATGGTTTTGTTGCCTCTTCCCGCGCTCGCAACCTTACTCAATACAACATCAAAAACGATTATATTTCGACTCAGAAGCTGAATGTTGGAGCGTGGTACATCGATTCACCAAATTCATCGCTTTCCTGTTGTGCTTTGAATGGAGTCGTCACAGAATTTAGCTGCCAAGGACTGGAGTTGGACTTTCCAATCGTCTGTTGGGGTAACGATCTGATTTGGCGCGATGGAGCATGGGCCAGTACAACTCGACAGAAAAATGTCCGCGACCCGCTACGACTTAGATTAAATAGCTATCGAGTCCTTCTGAGTCGTGGGCGCGACGGGTTCATCATCTTCGTGCCTCCAGATCCAAAAATGGATGGAACATTTGAAGCGCTACAAGCAACAGGATTGCGATTGTCTTCTACAAGCTCTGGAGAATTGCTCCAACGGAATGCCGTTTGAAAATTTGCTACTGTTTAGTCGCGATCGCACCGCGTTACCGGAGACTTCCGATAGAAATTGGGTAATTACTTTGTTCAGGGGAACATTTTGAGGGTTAATGCATTCAGCATCAATCAAAGCCTCTCCTCTGATCAGACTTATCCTTTAACTGTTAATCTCATTACATGAAGTCTCATTCCATTTCTCCTAACCATTGTTCTTCTGGTCAAATACCTATGCTGCTAAAAGGATGTTCGATGCGTCGAGTGGCGTCTTCTTTGGTGCGCTCGACCACTAGCTTTGCGATCGCAGGCTCTTTACTGGCGAGTCTTCCTCTGGTGGTACGCGCTCAAACTACGCCAGGATTCACAATTTTTAGCGGTGTCGAACCCAAGAATCAACTCAATTATCACCTTGACTTCGGTGGCAACTCAGGCAGTTGGGATCGCTACCGACTGAGAGTCAAGAAGGACAAAATGAAAGTTGCGGTCGCGCAGTTCTCGATCGACTACCCCAGCTATTACAAAGGTGTATTTGATCCCAAAGATGTCGAACTGCGAGTAAATGACAAGAAAGTTCCCATTCAGGAAGTCAAGTGGGAGAAAGAAAACTACGTGATCGAAGTGTTTCCTCAAGAACCTGTTCCAGCAGCGTCCAACGTAGAACTTATTTTCTCAAACGTCAAAAATCCAAGTAGCGGCGGCATGTTCTACTTCAACTGCAATGTGCTTTCGCCAGGCGATGCGCCCCTACTGCGAACTCTTGGAACCTGGATTATCGGCATTCAATAACTATCGGCATTCAATAACTCGGTAAAGATGATACTCTAGTAGACTGTGGCGATTTTCCGCAGTCTACTTATTTTTTGATTGATTTAAGCTGGAGCAACGGCAATGACGAAGCGTACTTTAGAAGGAACCTCTCGTAAGAGAAGAAGAGTGTCTGGATTTCGCGCCCGGATGCGAACCAAGAACGGACAGAACGTGATTAAAGCACGGCGTAATAAAGGGCGGATTCGTCTATCTGTTTCTCAGGGATAGCGAGATTGCTGCGACGTTGCGCTGATCGAGTGAACCGCTGATTGAGTAAACCACAGTGGCATTGCCAAAGCATCACCGACTAAAACACCGACGAGACTTTGATGCTGTCTATCAACGTGGGCTTCGTCGCGGCTCTACATGTTTTACATTACGAGCGCTGCGATTAGCGCTGCCAAGCTCTAAAGAATTAGCAAGCGAGCCTGCTCCTACGCGGATTGGTATCTCAATTAGCAAAAAAGTGAGTAAGCGTGCCGTTGTTCGAAACCGAATTAAACGGCAGATTCGGGCAGCACTTCGTCAGCTACTGCCTCGGCTCTCTCCAGGATGGGATATTGTGATCGGAGTGCGATTGGCTTCGCCAAGCTCTAAAGGATCGTCGAAAGCGGATTCCGAAGAAGCACCCGCGATTCAGTGTGATTATTTTCAATTTCTGCAAGAATTAGAGCAGTTGTTGACAAAAGCCGAGGTGCTATATGGCGATTAAAGAAGAGGTCTACTACGAAGGCGGGCCTCATATTGGTGACTTGATCATCAACATTCTGCTCGGATTTACGATTATTTGTATTCCGCTCACGATTGGCTCCATCGTACGGGCACTCTGGTTGCGCTATCGCATTACGGATCGCCGGATCAGCGTGACGGGGGGGTGGATGGGTCGCGATCGCTCCGATATCATTTACTCTGAAATTGCAAAGGTTGTCACGGTTCCCCGTGGCCTTGGTGCTTGGGGTGATATGGTATTGACGCTAAAAGACGGTAGCCGTTTAGAGATGCGCTCTGTTCCAAACTTCCGCCAGGTTTACGACTATATCAATCAACATTTATCCGAGCGAGCTAAAAAAGTGAGTGGTGGATTAGGGTCTCAAAAATAGAAATCTCGATCGATCAAGCGTCGATAGACGCGGTGAACGCTAAACTAGAATCTGGTCATCTCGATTCATCTCAATCGATCGAGAGGCTTAGGTTGAAACAGCAATTTTTAAGGTAGACGTAAAGCGAATGGACTTTGGTATCGGCTTTCTTTCCAACAAAATCATGCTCCCGATCCTGGATTTCTTCTACGGGATCGTACCCAGCTATGGTTTGGCAATTATTGCCCTGACTTTAGTAATTCGCTTCGCGCTCTACCCGTTGAGCGCTGGCTCAATTCGCAGTATGCGGCGGATGAAAGTGTCTCAGCCTGTGATGCAGAAGCGCATGAAGGAGCTTCAGGAGAAGTACAAGAGCGATCCAGCGAAGCAGCAAGAAGAAATTAGTGCTCTCTACAAAGAGTTTGGCAATCCTTTAGCAGGCTGTCTACCAGTCGTACTTCAGATGCCGATTCTATTTGCGCTATTTGCAACCTTGCGGGGATCACCCTTCTCAGACGTGCCTTACAACGTGAACCTGCAAATTTTGCCGAAAGAGCAGATTGAGCAAGTGACGCCTCAAGCGTTTGTGACCCCGCCTCAGAACATTTATTTGTCTGACGGTGTGCATTCTCGCATCTCGGCGATCGCGCCGAGTGGAACCAAGCTAGCCGTCGGTGAAAAGACGAAGTTTGAATTTCAAACGCCTGAAGGAAAGCCACTGAGCCAATTAACGGCAGAATACCCTGACACCAATCTGGTTCCGAAGTACAAAGTGACTGCCGGAGCAGAGCGGATTCGGATCAACGAAGACGGAACGATCGAAGCGCTGCAACCCGGAGATGTCACGCTCCAAGCGATTATTCCAGGTTTAGCGGCTGATAAAGGGTTCCTCTTTATTAACGCGCTCGGTCACGTTGGTGCGGTTGATCCGGACGGAACGCTGCACTGGGATATCATCGGCATGATTCTGTTCTTTGGAATCAGCCTTTACATCAATCAACTTCTTTCGGGACAGGGATCAACTGGTAATCCTCAGCAAGATACAGTCAACAAAATCACTCCGGTGATCTTTTCTGGCATGTTCTTCTTCTTCCCGTTGCCGGCTGGAGTATTGATGTACATGGTCATCGCGAACATTTTTCAGACCGCTCAAACCTTCATCCTCTCCCGTGAACCGCTTCCAGAGAATCTTCAGAAGATTGTTGACGAAGAAGCAAAAAATGGCGGCGGAGCAGCAGCGACAGTGACAGATGGAGCGCTACCCTTTGAACCCGGCCGTAAGAAGAAGGCATAACCTGAGATGGGCGATCAGTTACAGCAACGGGGTCAGCAGTGGCTAGAGAATTTTTTGAAGCTGGCGGGGCTATCGACAACGGTTTCAGCCGAAGTTCGAGAAAATCCATTCGGGAAAAGCTGCTGGCTGACGATTGACCATGCGACTTTACAGCCCCATCAAATTGACATTTTAGTTGGCGATCGCGGAGCAGGATTGGATGCAATTCAGTATTTGGCCAATTCTGCGCTGAACCTCGGTTTAAGCCAGGAAGAGCAAGGAGCGGTGACGATCGAGCTAAATGGCTACCGTGAACGGCGTCAGCAAGAGTTAGCAGCGATCGCTCAAACCGCGAGCGATCGCGTCCGCGAGACAGGCGAGGAATACGAGATCAAGTCCCTCTCCTCGGCCGAACGTCGCCAAATTCATTCCCTGCTACAAGATCAACCCGATCTAGAAACCTTCAGCCGCGGGCAAGAACCTCATCGGAATTTGGTTGTGCGATTTGCCCACCCCTCAGATCAAAGCTAAGATCAAACCTAGAGAGTCAGATCAAAACCAAAGAAAAAATTGGCGTTTTCGAGTTACTAAAGAGTAACTGTTTTTAATGAAAGCGATTCATATTCCTCGATTAACCCATGCCCCTGAGCGAACCGAGACCCTTGAATTTAAAGAGCCAATCAAAGGTCTAGAAACGTTAACTCCAGTTCAAGGCACCATCACTATTACTCACCAAGGCAACTATCTAGAGGTGTCAGCGCAAGCAGAAGCGATCGTAACCCTCACCTGTCATCGGTGCTTACAGCAATTCAACTATCGTCTTTCTGTTTCTCCATCAGAGATGATTTGGCTTAACGATGCCGCCGACCCAACCGAAGAACTTCCCCTCGATCACGATTTAACCCTAGACGATCTGATGGAATCGTTGCCACCAAACGGATATTTCAACCCTGAGAAGTGGCTCTATGAGCAGCTGTGTCTAGAAATTCCCCAACGTCAGTTGTGTAGCCAGTCTTGTCAAGGGATTGAAGTTGAGAATAAAAATGCTCACATCACTGACCGACGATGGGCATCGCTCAACGCCTTGAAGGGACACCTCCCCTCGTAAGGATGTGTTGCCTAGGAAGGGCGGTGTTGTACGGTATAGAGGTGAGATCCCTATTGACCTGCACCTGCTATGAGTTTCAGCGACGAGTTTAATCTGCTGCTACGAGCGCGATACCCGATTATCTACATCCCAACTCGCGAAGAGGAACGGGTGGAAGCTGCGATCGCGCTATCAGCAAAACAACAGGGCGATCGAGCGGTTTACACCTGGGATTTTGTCGATGGCTATCAGGGGAATCCTAACGATCTCGGATTTGGCAAACGCAATCCGCTTCAAGCCCTGGAATTCGTCGAAAAGCTCCCTGCTAGTGCCGCCGCAATTTTTGTGCTGCGAGACTTTCATCGCTTCTTAGAAGATATCTCCATCTCGCGCAAATTGCGTAATCTTCTTCGGTTGCTGAAATCTCAACCGAAGAACTTGGTGTTGCTCTCCTCACAAGTTGCCATTCCAGAAGATTTGAGCGAAGTTCTAACGGTACTAGAGTTTCCCTTACCCAACGCCGCTGAGATTACAACCGAGATTGAGCGCCTTTTGAGCGCCACCGGACAGCGCGTAGAAGGCAAGGTATTAGATGAATTAGTGCGATCGTGCCAAGGGCTATCAATTGAGCGAATTCGACGGGTTTTGGCGCGGGCATTAGCTCTGCATGGTGAACTGCGACCCGAAGATGTCGATCTGATTTTAGAAGAAAAGCGCCAAACCATCAGGCAGACTCAGATTCTAGATTTCTATCCGGCTACGGAAAATATTTCAGATATCGGCGGATTGGATAACCTCAAAGACTGGCTGATCCGACGCGGCGGCTCTTTCTCAGAACGGGCGCGGCAATACGGATTGCCCTTTCCTAGAGGGCTACTGCTAGTTGGCATTCAGGGCACTGGAAAATCACTTACGGCGAAAGCGATCGCGCACCACTGGCATCTGCCGCTCCTGCGACTAGATGTGGGTCGCCTCTTTGGGGGCTTGGTCGGCGAGTCAGAGTCTCGAACTCGTCAAATGATTCAACTCTCGGAAGCCCTTGCGCCTTGCATTCTATGGATTGATGAAATTGATAAAGCCTTTTCAGGGGTCGATGGTCGCGGTGATGCGGGCACAACAAGCCGTGTTTTCGGAACCTTTATTACCTGGATGGCAGAGAAAAAATCTCCTGTTTTTGTCGTCGCTACTGCCAATAATATTCAATCGCTTCCAGCGGAGATGTTGCGAAAAGGTCGATTTGACGAAATTTTCTTTGTCGGTTTGCCCAGCCAAGAAGAACGACGCGCCATTTTTGAGGTGCATTTATCGAGACTACGATCGCACAATCTGGGTCAGTACGACCTCGATCGCCTCGCTTATGAAACGCCTGATTTTTCTGGAGCCGAAATTGAGCAAACGCTGATTGAAGCGATGCATCTAGGCTTTAGTCAAAACCGCGATTTTACTACCGACGATATCCTACAAGCGGCGAGTCAAACCGTCCCCCTTGCCCGCACTGCCAAAGAGCAAATCGAATTTCTCCAGGACTGGGCCTCGGCTGGAAAAGCAAGACTCGCCTCAAAACACAGCAGTTTGAGCGATCGAATTCAGCGCCAATTGCAGCAACCAGAAGGATGAGTGGTAGAATTTGGCTTGCTTCACTCATTGCATCAGGTGACTCATGAGTTGGTCTGGCTTTTCTAAAGTGCTCCTTGGGCTGCTAGTCGCGATTGGTCTCATCGCTGGAGGCGGTTTTATCGCCGCTCGTATTGTGATTGCAAAATACAATGCTGCGCCTGCAAAACCGATTTACCCCAACGACGCGCCAGCAGCGAAGTCATCAAATGCCACAACTACAGCCGCTAAAGCCAATAAGACGGCTGAATCGTCTTCAACCGAACCATCTGCTAAACCGTTACCGCCGGGTGCAACGGAAGCGCGAGTCACCCAACCAATTGGTCTCATTTTGAGAGACGGTCCTAATGGGAGTCAGATTGGTGGCATTGAGTATAACAACCGGGTAATTGTTCTAGAAACTAGCCCAGATGGTGGTTGGCAAAAGGTAAGACTTCCAGTGAGCGAAAAAGAAGGTTGGGTTAAAGCTGGAAACATTGAGTAGAGCGGGAAATTCTTGATGTGAATTTCTGATTAGTACAAATATCCAAAATTCTGTCGAAAGACATAGCGATTTCGTCCTGAAACTGCTAGGCGCTAGCGTTGAACTTAGATAATATTTCTTTAAGAAAAGTAAAAGCTTCTCTTCCTAACCTAGTCGAAGCTTATAAAACCATGAGCAAATTAAATCGACGGCAGTTTTCTAAACCCGCTTATCTAAACCTTTTGAGCTTACTCATCAGTTCCCTTATTTTAGGGGTTGCTCAATCGGCAATGGCACAGTTTGAAGGCGATCGTATCCCTGACAACCGTGATCAATTTGCCCCAATCTACACCTCTGATGGTGTCCTTCAGGAGGGCGATCATGGAGCCGCCGTAACTAGCCTTCAACAACAATTGGCAGCGCTGGGCTATTACAGAGGCTCCATTGATGGGGTATTCGGGCAAGATACGACCGAGGCTGTCCTGAGGTTTCAACGCGATCGCAATTTGGTCGCTGATGGAATTGCCGGGACTCAAGTCTATCAAGCCTTGGGAAGTAGCCCCTCACCTGGATATCAACCCTCCGGTCGGCAGCTTGGTGTTGGCGATAGCGGTGCTGATGTGGAAGAATTACAGCGTCGCTTAGCCAACCTAGGCTACTTCAATACTTCCGTGACAGGCTATTACGGTTCTGTCACTCAAGACGCAGTCACTCGATTTCAGCAAGATAGACAGTTTGCCGTAACTGGAAGTGCTAATGCTCAAACCCTGAGTGCCTTGGGAATCTCATCCGCTGTGGGTGGAGATACTAGTGAGCGCTATGTAGTCATCGTGCCGAAGAACGACAACACGACCCTTGCCAGGGTACGTCAGATTTCGCCATCTGCCTTCCTGTCAACCTCGCGCCTAGGAGAGTATGTTCAGGCGGGTACATTCCCTACCCAGGAAGCGGCAGATAGACAAACAAGACTGCTGCGATCGCAGGGATTAGATGCGCGAGTTACGTATCCGTGACTTATACCAGCAGCGATCGCTGGCAGGTCGGGCAGACCGCATGGATCGATAGCTGACAATCTAGCAGGTGATAACCTTCTTTCTGAGCAGCTTTCGTGCCAATTTTTAGAATTGGATCACTCTTGAACTCAATCGTTTTACTGCACCGCACGCAAATCAGATGATGATGGTGATGCGGGTGAGGCTGATTGATTTCGTAGTGCTTATGACCTTCTGCTAGTTCCAGTTCCCGCAGAATGCCCATGCGCGACATGAGCTTCAGAGTGCGGTAAATTGTCGATAGACTAATACCTTCTCCTTGTTCTTCCAGTAAAGCGTAGAGATCTTCAGCACTCAAGTGCCGTCCTTCTGGCAAATTTTGAAACACAGTGAGAATTACTTCGCGCTGTGGAGTCAAGCGCCAACCTTTCTCATTCAGTTCAGCCTTGAGTGAGGCTGAAGTATAAACAGGAGCGTTTAACATTCTCAACAAAGCCTCCTTTCTTGAGAATATAGCATAACTAAAAATAAGGCGACTTGCAAGAAGTACGCCTTATTGACAGTAATATTCAGTTGAGGAAGGCAGCTGACTGGATTCTAGAACCGCAAGCCTTTAACTTAACGATTCTAGGTAGTCTCGCACACGATTGCGTCGTTTAGGCTGACGAAGTTTTTGCAACGCTTTCGCTTCAATTTGCCGGACTCGTTCTCTAGAGAGGTCGAGCGCTCGACCGATTTCTGCCAAGGAATAGGGCTGTCCGTCGCTGCCTAAGCCAAACCGCATTTGAATCACATCTCGTTCGCGATCGGTGAGGTCTGCCATAAGTTGCAGCAAATCCCGCCGCAGGGACTCGCGCATCAACGTTTCCTCTGGCGTAATTTCTTCCGTTTCGAGCAGATCGCCTAACTCTGTATCTTTCTCCTTGCCCACTTTGGTTTCTAGAGAAACCGATCGCGGCACTCGCAGCAAAACTTCCCGAACTTGAGGAGCCGTCATCTCTAGTTCTACGGCGATATCTTCGATTGTTGCAGTGCGACCTTTTTCTTGAGAGATTTTGCGTTGAGCTTTTTTAATTTTGTTTAATTTTTCGGTGATGTGAACCGGGAGGCGAATCGTGCGGCTCTGAGTGGCGATCGCACGGGTAATACCCTGCCGAATCCACCAATAGGCATAAGTGCTAAAGCGATATCCTTTGGTTGGATCAAATTTTTCAACAGCACGCTCTAGCCCTAATGTGCCTTCTTGAATCAGATCTAAAAGTTCTAAACCACGATTTTGATATTTCTTAGCAACGGACACGACTAGGCGCAGGTTTGCCTTAATCATGTGTTCTTTAGCATTGATTCCTGAATTTTGAATCTGATCTAATTCTTCAGTGCTGAGATTGACTAACTTTGCCCACGCCTGTTTGCCTTGAGCCAAAATCGGCTTCAGGTCAGAGACTTCAACGCCTGCTTCAGTGGCCCACCGCTCTAGAGACGGTCGATGTCCCAGAATGGAGGCTAGGCGATCGCGGGCATCAATCAAGTGTACATAGCGCTGGACGGGTGTGTTTCCGGTTTCTCCCGCTTCGTTGCGTTGCTCTAAAAGCCGCATGTGGCGCTGCACTTTTTGGGCTTCCGAGACTTCTTCATCTCGACCCAACAACTGGACGCGACCAATTTCTTGTAAATACAGCCGAACTAAATCAGTTGTCCGACGCCCTAAGTTTTGCGTGCCTTGCGGGACATAGCCCAAGTCAAGATCCACCAGATCTTCGGGCGAGGGTTCGAGATCGTCGCGATCATTAAACCGTGCCACGAAGGGAGATGGCTGCTCCACAGCTGAGGAGTCGTAGTCTGCATCAGCGTAGAAAGAGGTTGCTGGCATCATGTTTCGTTTCGGTTGCTCTGGGTACGAATAAGAAGCGGTTGGTTGTGTAGCTAGTGTTCCCCGCCTTTTAGGACTTGAGAACACAGACATAGGTTCCAGAAGTGGAGATTGACCAACCTAAGCGTTGCTCGAGCGATGAGATCGAAATCTCTTTAGAGACTACACGTCGTTATGCATCCATTCCGAAAAAGGACAGAAATGCTTTGATTTAGTGGATATCAATTCGTGCTTAGTATTAAAGACGACTGAATTACTGAAAAGTAATTTAGAGCGAGCAGTAATCTAACCTACACTAGCTGCACGTTGTTCTCAGGACAAAGGTTTCGAGCTTCGGTCATCTTCATCAAAGCTTCTAAGATTTAGCAAAACTAGTTATGTAGTAATGAAGTTATCGCAGAAGTGGAAAAAGTATGCTGGGATTTTGAGCAATAAAATGAAGAGTGATCAAGAGCATACAATCTGGTGATCGTAATCACTAATCACTCAGCGTTGTTTTTAATTTTGAACTCAATCATTCCTTGCCAGGAAATGGTTTAGCGTTTTCGTTGATCATTTTGCTTACGGGAGCAATAAATTTGCTGTTGCTGAAATTGATAAAGGAGCGTTTTTCAATGACCAAGAGGCATACACAGAAGATTACGATTTGCTTGACCACAGTGATCATTCAGACATGCTCACCGTCGCTCTGCAAAAAGCCCCTTCGCGAGCGATGACGAAGATCAAATTTCAACTTGCACCCAAACCTACCCAAGCCGAAAAAGCAGTA
Source organism: Myxacorys sp. (assembly GCF_059501405.1). NCBI lineage: Bacteria > Bacillati > Cyanobacteriota > Cyanophyceae > Leptolyngbyales > Leptolyngbyaceae > Myxacorys > Myxacorys sp. The sequence goes on along the minus strand of NZ_JCACCM010000019.1, from coordinate 835 downwards.
CAAGGCAAAGCTAGAAAGGTTTTGACGACTATCTAAAGCTCATAACTGCTGGATTATAGACTTCCTTAAATGGCAGCCTGAACAAGTATCCCAGATCAGGCTGGTCAGAATCTCATCTGAACTCTAATTGATTTCCCAGCAACTCCATTACTCTAATTCTTTTTTGCTGTAACTTTCTCCCCTAGTTCTCCCCGATCATCCTCTACATTGCTAAACAAGTCAGGGAAACGCACGACTCAAGAGGCGACTTCCCTGAGAGGACAGCCTCACATAACAGTAAATTAACGATTTCAACAAAGGAGAATGCACTCATGCTTCAGAACATCAAAGACCTCCTGCAAAATGCTCAACTGCAACAGCAGCTCCAAGCCGCAGCAAACCAGGCCGAAGCAATCAAACTGTTGATCCTCGCGGGTGCAGAAAAGGGCTACAACTTTACGGTTGAAGGTGTATCTCAAGTGCTAGCAGAATTGATGGTCGTTGAATCTGGCGAATTGAGCGAGCAAGAATTGCTCAGCGTTAGCGGCGGCATGATGGCAGATAGCGCACCGAAGCTTTGCCACACTGAAGGTTGTGGTGGTACTCACTGCCCCTAAAGATAAAGCATTTCTTTCTCGTTCAGCTTAGTCTCAGTTAATGAGATTGTCACTCCAAACCCGCTTCTAGCAGGCAATTGGCCGAGATCTCCCTGTTTAGGCAGTTTTGGTAGGTGGCATCAAGACTCAACGCTGCAAGAGTTGCTTCATCACCCATCCCCCCACTCCCCTGGGTCAACGGAAATGGGGCAGGGCTGATTTATTGCAAAAAGGAAAAGAGGCGACAAATATCGTGAGCA
>NZ_JCACCM010000018.1:0-4073 GCF_059501405.1 Myxacorys sp. | reverse complement strand
ACTTACCATGCCCCACCCTTCCGCAACTCCTCTTCATGCAACAACGCCGCAAGAAATACCAAATTGCTCCAATGTGATTCCCCGAATAGGCACAAATAGGACAGACAGCTAGCTGCAGACGGAAATCCTGCGGTAGCAAGGGGCATTCAAATCGACCGCTCGAGTACGGTCTTTCCGATCAATGACGCGATCGCGAAAAAATCTAAAGGGCACAATGCTATCCCGTCTCGGTTAATCTCCAGAACACTCGGCGCAGTCGCGATCGCAGAGTTAAAAAAGCTTGAGAACCTGTTGCGTAATGCAAAATGACGAACTGGAAACAAATTCGAGCCTTGTATCGTGATTGTCCCCTAAAGCTATACGGTGCGGGCAAAGATTCGCGAATCAATCTGTTTTTTAAGGGTTAGCGTTCGCGATCGCTCTATCCCCAAGGTGCGATCGTGAACAACTAATCAAAGAATAGCATCAACTTTTTTAGATTTGAATTTCCCAAAATTTCCAGATTTGCCGCTTGATATGGAAGAACTAAATCAATACACTAATTTAAATTGAAATATGAAAACTGTTCACCAGGTAAAATCTATGACCGTCCGAGTTGGCATTAATGGATTTGGCAGAATTGGGCGCTTAGATTTACGGGCAGCTTGGGGCTGGTCAGAAATCAAGTTTGTCCATATCAACGAAGTCAAAGGTGGAGCCGTAACAGCAGCCCATCTGCTCAAATTTGACTCGGTGCATGGACGTTGGGCACCAGACGTAGAAGCGGCTGGCGAGAACCGGATTTTGATTGACGGTCAGCCGATTAGCTTTAGTGCGTGGGCAGCGCCGGGTGAAGTGCCTTGGGAAGATTACGGTGTAGACATCGTGCTGGAATGTTCTGGCAAGTTTCGGACTCCAGAAACCCTTGATCCTTATTTCAAGCGCGGAGTTAAGAAAGTCATCGTCGCGGCTCCGGTTAAACAAGGCGCGCTCAACATCGTCATGGGAATTAATGACGATCTCTACGAGCCAGACCAACACAATCTGCTGACTGCTGCTTCTTGCACCACAAATTGTCTTGCGCCCGTCGTCAAAGTGATTCATGAAGGATTGGGCATCAAGCACGGTGTGATCACCACAATTCACGACAACACCAACACTCAAACGATCGTCGATGCACCTCACAAAGATTTGCGTCGAGCGCGGGCAACTAGCTTATCGCTGATTCCCACCACTACCGGATCAGCCACTGCGATCGGGCTAATTTATCCCGAACTAAATGGAAAGCTCAACGGTTTAGCCGTCAGGGTTCCATTGCTCAACGCCTCGCTCACAGATTGCGTATTTGAAGTGGCGCGATCGACCACGGTTGAAGAAGTCAATCAACTGCTGAAAACGGCGGCTAAAGGAACGCTGAACGGCATTTTGGGCTATGAAGAACGTCCGTTGGTTTCGATTGACTACAAAGATGATCCGCGATCGTCGATTATTGATGCGCTTTCCACAATGGTTGTCGATCAAACCCAGGTGAAAATTTTGGCTTGGTATGACAACGAATGGGGCTACTCAAATCGCATGGTGGAACTGGCGAGAAAAGTTGCAATCAGCCTGAACTAGGTCGAGTTAAAGCCATCTTTTCCTGAACCCCTACTTCCTCGTTTCTCATGGCAACTTCTACTGCTTCTCGTGCCAATTTCAAGCACTATATCCTCGTCACACTGACCTATTGGGGCTTCACGATTACCGATGGCGCCCTGCGAATGTTGGTGTTGCTTTACTTCAACAACATCAGCTACACCCCGATTCAAATTGCCTCTCTGTTTCTGTTTTACGAAGTCTTTGGGGTAGTCACAAACTTTTTAGGCGGCTGGATCGGGTCTCAGTTAGGGCTGAAGGTAACGCTCTACACCGGGATTGGACTACAAATCTTTTCTCTGGTGTTGTTGTCATTTCTCAATCCGGGTTGGGCGCAATGGTTGGCGGTGCTATATGTGATGGTAGCTCAAGCATTTTCAGGCATTGCCAAAGATTTGACCAAAATGAGTACCAAGAGCGCGATCCGATTAGTCGTGCCGCAAGATGCCCACTCTGCACTGTTCAAATGGGTCGCCATTCTGACAGGCTCGAAGAATGCGCTCAAAGGAGTAGGCTTCTTCGTCGGTAGCGCCCTACTGGGATTATTTGGCTTCGTCGCTTCCTTGTGGATTATGGCAGGGGGCTTGTCCCTATTGATGTTTACAGGCTTGTTTCTACCGAAAGGAATGGGCAAAATCAAAGCAAAAGTCAAATTTACTCAACTCTTCTCTAAGAGCCGTGAGATTAACATTCTCTCTGCGGCGCGATTCTTTCTATTTGGCTCTAGAGATATTTGGTTTGTGGTTGGATTGCCTGTTTTTCTGCGGAGTGTTCTGGGTTGGTCGTTTTATCAGGTCGGTGGATTTCTCGCCTGTTGGGTAATTGGCTACGGCATCATTCAATCCCTAGCTCCGACCTTAATTCGACGATTTGGGTCGGGTCGTCCGCCTCAGTCAAAGACGGTTCAATTTTGGACATTCTTGCTCACGGTGGTTCCAGCAGCGATCGCGATCGCGCTCCAACTGAACGTTCCTGCCAACGCTGCGATCGTCGGTGGGCTTCTTCTGTTTGGCGTTGTCTTTGCATTTAACTCTGCCGTTCATTCTTATTTAATTTTAGCATTCACCGATGACGACAAAGTCGCGTTGAATGTTGGCTTTTACTACATGGCAAATTCTGGAGGGCGGTTAGCGGGAACAGTGCTATCTGGGTTGGTGTATCAGTTTTATGGCTTGGTGGGCTGCTTGTGGGTTTCGACCATTTTAGTCTTAGCGGCGGCGGTAATTACTCGCAACCTGCCTGATCCTCAACCCAGTCAAGAGGTTGCTTGGAAAGCTGAAGGCGGTGATTAGAGTTTCTGCCTGATTAACATTTAGCGAACGACTGATATATTTAACGGTCTACTTCATGAGCTTAAAACCTTCCAACTTAAATTCATCATCCGCACCAGCGACCGGAACGCTCAGCTTTTTTGAGCAATACCTTACCCTATGGGTTTTTCTATGCATTGGCGTGGGAATCGTGTTGGGACGATCGTTCCCAGAGGTTGCGACGGCTTTAGATGCGATGAGCTTTTATCAAGTGTCGATTCCGATTGCCATTTGCCTGTTTTTCATGATGTATCCCATCATGGTCAAAATTGACTTCTCACAGGCGAAGCAAGCCGTTCGCGCTCCGAAGCCTGTGATTTTGACGCTGGTGGTGAACTGGTTGATCAAGCCGTTTACGATGCTGGTATTTGCTCAAGCATTTCTCGGTGGTGTGTTTCGTCCACTGATCACTGGAACTGAGATTATTCGCTGCCGCGAAGTGGCAATATTCAATTCCTACATTGCCGGAACAATTTTGCTAGGAATTGCCCCTTGTACTGCAATGGTGTTGATGTGGGGTTATCTATCATATGGCAATCAGGGACATACGTTGGTGATGGTTGCGGTCAACTCCCTCGCCATGTTGTTGCTGTACGCGCCATTAGGACGGTGGTTGCTTGCTGCTAATGATTTGACTGTTCCTTGGGAAACGATCGCGCTATCTGTCCTGATTTATGTGGGCTTCCCGTTGATTGCTGGAATGTATTGGCGATAATGGATTCTGCGATACAAAGGACGAGATTGGTTTGAGCAAAGATTTCTCAAATATCTTAATCCTGTCGCAATTTCTGCATTACTCATTACATTGGTTTTACTGTTTGCGTTTAAGGGAGAATTAATCGTCAATAATCCATTGCACATCTTATTGATTGCAGTGCCATTGTTCATTCAAACCAATTTCATTTTCTTAATCTCATACGTTGCTGCATTGAAGTTGGGGCTATCGTATGAAGATGCTGCCCCTGCTGCTTTGATTGGGGCCAGCAATCATTTTGAAGTCGCGATCGCTACCGCTGTAGTGTTATTTGGCTTAAACTCTGGAGCCGCACTCGCGACGGTCGTAGGCGTACTGATCGAAGTTCCAGTTATGCTAATGCAACAGGACTTACGCAGTGACGCTAGGAGTAGGGTCTGGTCAAGTTGAGTCAT
>NZ_JCACCM010000017.1:0-4105 GCF_059501405.1 Myxacorys sp. | reverse complement strand
ATCTGGTACTTTGTTCACGCCTATAACAAATCATTACTTCTGTAGGACTACCCAATTTCTAACTACATAGGCGCACAGGCTAACAACCCGCTTGGGGCGGACTGCATAGAGATCTTGGTGGTATGCAACAGCTACTTACAGCCGCTCAACCGGAACGTTAGGCGGCTTGAGTTATCGGTGTTGATAGTACTTCAAAACGTATCTGTTAGTGCAGAATGTTCAAAAGACGATGTTACAGTTAGTTGCCGAAACAACGCACAAATTTAGCCTGGAGTAGCAAGATTGCAATCTTCTACACTTGAGTTCAAACTTATTAACCTAGAGCGGGATCAAGATTTATGCGTTCAATTCAAAGCGGACTCCTTCATTTGCAGCTTTGGTTCAGCTGCTCGGTTTTATAAAGAGGATGGAAGCGGAGCTGAGGAATATTTGCAGTGGCTGAGACAGCGAATGACAGAAATCCCGGCCAGTTGTGTACACGTTTGGAAAGAAGAGCAAATCATCGGGCAAATTGAGATGATGCGTTGGAAACACGATTCAAGCGTTGGCTACGTCAATTTGTTTTACCTGACTCCAGAGTTTCGAGGTCACGGTTTTGGTCAGCAATTAGATCAACACGCAGCTCATTTTTTCAAGCGTCTGGGTTGTCAGTTAGCCCGCTTAAATGTCAGTCCTACGAATCGAGTGGCAATGAGATTTTATCTCAAGCACGGATGGGTTGATTTAGGGCAACGGGAAGATGATCCTGAAGTTCACTATCTTGAAAAGAAATATGGAGCTAACGTACAGTAGCATTTCAGTGGCAGCTATTGAATCGGATAGTGAAAGCCAACCGCCCAACATTGTGGTGGAGTGGGCAGTTGAGAGATCTTGGTGCTGAGTCCAAGTATATCTGCTGCCGTTCACCTTCACCGTTAGCTGTCAAGGAGGATGTCGATGATCTCTCCATCTCTACCCACACGACAGATTGATACAGCACGATTGCGAATTCGCAGATTTACTCGCGAAGATATTGAGCCGTTCATCGGCTTTATGACGGATTGCGAGTCCACGGCCTTTCTTCCCTTTGCCCAGGAGCAGAAGACCAGGCAGGGAGCCAAGCAGCTTGTTGAGTCCACCATCGAGTCATACAGCTCTGCACATCCCATGCTGGCCTTTGCGGTCGAAGAACAGATGACCAGAGAGTTTGTGGGGTTCTGTGGCTTGAATTCGCACGACGAAGAGACGATAGAAATAATGTACGCAGTGATGCCGAGCGCGAGACGGCAAGGGTATGCAACGGAGATCGCTACCGCACTTGCTCGTTACTCCCTTAATGAACTTGGCTATCGTCGAGTGATCGCTTTGATTGCGCCAGCTAATCAGTATTCAAAGATCGTCGCTGCGCGGGTGGGGTTCAAAGACGGCGGTTTAGTCAGGAATGCAAACTTTGCAGAGAAAGTGCATCAGTTCATCCTGGAACAGGAGCGAGCTAACACAGTAGCGGAGCGGACGTGAAGAGCCTTTGCGCTTCGTTTCAATGTTGTTTGTCGCTGCTCACTTTAGCCGTTAGGCGGTTGCAATCAGTCCTTGGAAGCGAAAACAGTTATGAAGACCCAGTACTACACAGCCACAAGCCTTGACGGGTTCATTGCTACCGAAGATGATTCATTGGACTGGCTGTTTCCGCTTGGCAACCTGAATGACTCCAGCTACTCAGAGTTCATCGCTGAGGTAGGTGCATTGGCCATGGGGTCGGCCACCTACGAGTGGATGGTGCGCAACGCCGATCAGGTGGCGGCCGAGACCGGCTCATCGTGGCCGTACACTCAGCCTGTCTGGGTATTCACCAGTCGCAGTCTCCCGGTAATCGAGGGTGTAGACATCCGATTTGTAAAAGGGGATGTGCGCCAAGTTCACCTTGAAATGCGGGCGGCGGCGGAGGGCAAGAACATCTGGATTGTGGGAGGCGGCGACTTGGCAGGGCAGTTCCATGATGCCGAGCTTTTGGATGAGCTAATCGTCCAGATTGTGTCAGTTACCCTGGGCAGAGGTAAGCAACTGTTCCCGCGCCGAGTTCTGAGCCCAACCCTACGTCTGATGTCGGTTCGCCAAATCGGCACGGGTATGGCTGAACTTCGTTATGAAGTGGGTAAGGGCAGTGCGGGCAGCGTCACTTAACATAGCCTCTGAGCCGGACGAGCGACAATTGCTTGGCATGGATACGAGGGTATAGGTCGCCGTTGATTGCGATCGTTGTCAAATTCATTTTCTCAAGATTTGGAACTTCTGCGGGTGTGAGCAGGCAACCAGAGCCAGCTTACTTGTTGCATTAAAAGGGCGATCGCCCGGTTCACACGAGAGAATAGGCAGAAACATTCCGCCTAATTCCCCAATTTGGGATGTTAGACCGACAAATTTCTGCCTAATCACCTATTTGGGGATCTTAGATGGACAGAAATCTGCATAACTACACTAATTTGGGATCTTAGGCGGAAAAAGTCAGTCTAAATAATAGTTATGCGCTTAATCATCTACAATTCTTGGGCGTCTTCTAAACTCCATCTCGAAATGCAAATTGAACAATACACTCCTCAGCATCTTGATGCTATTGTTCGTCTTTCGCTTCGGGCATGGACTCCAGTTTTTGAATCGATTCAGAATGCGATGGATGCCGACGTGTACCAAGTGTGGATTCCGCGAGCAACGAGAGGTAAGATATGCACGAAATCACAACTTCCCAAGTCTTCTACGAGGCAGACGGCCTGAACATGGTCGCTCATCTAGCACGGCCGCACGGCGAGGGTCCTTGGCCCGCAGTTCTCATTGGACACGACGGCGTTGGTCTTGACGACTACCAGCGGGGCCGCGCTGATGATCTCGCCGCGCACGGCTATGTTGCACTCGCGATGGACTTTCACGGCGGACAGACCTTCTTTGGCAGGCCCGACGCGATGTTGGCTCGGGTCATGCCCTTGTTGGCCAACGCTGGACGGATGCGGGCTATTGGTCGCGTAGCGCTGGACGTTCTCCTCGCGACGCCTGATGTTGACGCCAACCGGCTCTTGGCTCTCGGCTATGGTGCTGGCGGACATATCGTCCTTGAGCTTGCGAAAACAGGCGCACCCTTCAATGCCGTCGCGGTCGTTCATCCCGGACTGCCGGAACCTGATGCCCATGACTGGCGCGATGTAAACAGCACTATCCTCCTCTGTACTGGCTCCGAGGACCCGCTCTGCACTCCCGACCAACTTCTCGCATTTGGTCACGCATTACAGGATGCTGGGGTTGACTGGCGCGTAAACATCTATGGCGGTGCCCAGCACGCCTTTTGGGCTCGCCCGACAAATTCGGATGGATCGCCGGCCGAAGGGCTCACGCATGTTCAAGCGACCGTGCCAGGTGTCGGCTATCACTCAAAACACACTGAGCGCGCATGGCGAGCGGTTCTTGATCTTTTCGGAGAGGAATCGAAATGAGCGACGTGCATGAAGTCCGGGCGCGGGAAGAAGATTTGCGAAGCGCCATGTTAGCCGGAGACGCGTCGGCCCCGTCGGACCTCATACCTCATAGTAGAAACACCGTATAACGTTCGCAATGCACCGGAACGTTTCAATATGGTTGGTTAAGTTGCAAAGTTTGTCTGCGTCCGGTGATTGCGAACGTTATACGGTTCAAGTTTCTAGTGGGAAAGGGGTTGAGAGGTTATCTGTTAGCATCAGGTGAATTGCAGAAACAGAGAGTTGTATGGAAAGGCTGACAGAGCTGCCAAAAGATTTGCCCGTTCCAGGAGATGATGGTGCTTGCAATCATTTGCTAAGGAAGTCTTTGCCATCGATCGCCTTATCTTCAACTCAAGCTGAGTATGTAGATTTATCAGTGATCGCAGGTCGTGTTGTCATTTACTGCTACCCAATGACGGGACAGCCTGGTATTCCTCTACCTGATGAATGGAACGTAATCCCTGGAGCAAGGGGATGTACTCCACAATCATGTGCTTTTCGGGATCATTATCAAGAGCTAAAAGAGTTGGGAGCGCAGGTATTTGGTCTTAGCACCCAAAGTACTAAATCAGGACTTACGCAGTGACGCTAGGAGTAGGGTCTGGTCAAGTTGAGTCATTATC
>NZ_JCACCM010000016.1:0-4163 GCF_059501405.1 Myxacorys sp. | reverse complement strand
CAGTTGGCGAATCAACTCCAGCGCATATTTCCTCTTCTACAATGAAACAGCCCTGTAAAATTGGGGGTTGGTTGCTCAATACCGCCTTTGTATAGCAACCGAGAAATTTTGGTCGCTAAGGCTGAAGAGCTTATAACGCAAGGCTTTCGGTCCTTGGTTTGATTAAGTGTTCAATGACTCGGACTGTCCCGTTTTTGACTGTTTCTGGGACACTCGATACTGGAAAAGCTTGATTTTGCGTTGTTTTTGCTTGCTTACGGAAACCAGACTAATCATCGTAAGTGGGACAGTTTGTCCTTAACGACCATTTTTTCTCGGCTGCTATACAAAGGCGTACCTTTTGGTGAAGACGAGTGCAATCACAAATTTGCCCAACCTAAATTCTAGATTTCAGCCTGCTTGAATTGCTAACTTCACCGAAAGTTGGGACGATCCCATTAACTTGGCGCTGTACAGCAGTAGCCAGTGTATCGAGTCGTGGTTCTACACCCAATTTGAGTACTCAGTTCTGACAGTTTCAGCTAATTCTCTAGAATAGAAATAAATTTGGAGGAACTGCCGATGTTTTGGAAAAAGAAGCCCACTCAAGCGCAATCAATTTCGGGTAGCAATCTTGTCGGGAGCCAGATTCAGATGACTCAGGCGGGCGAGGACGCGATCGCAGCCCAATCAGGCACTCTTTTAGCACAACAAGAAGCTTTGAGCGGAGCGGATGTGGTGAAACTGTTGGAAGAATTAGAAACAGCGGTTAAACAATCAGGCGTTGAGGCTGAAACGCAGCAGAAGCTTTTGAATTCGGTTGGTGCTGCGAAGGATGAGGCAAAGCGGGACGATGTGGATAAGGAGATGGTAGCGAAGACTCTGAAGCGCGTTGTAGAAATGCTGGAGATGCTAAATAAAGGGACTGAGGTAGGTAAGGGATTGTGGGAGAAAGGACAAGTAGTGTTTAGTGCGATCACACCTTGGCTTGGCCCCGCCGCTAAATGGTTAGGATTCTGATGCCACTGTATTTAAAGTTCTTCTAACCTCGAATCCGTTGACGACAACATTGCAAAATAGACAAGGCATAGGCTTTGTGGCTCTCCTAGGAATGTGTTGAAGAATGTACATGATGACACAAAAATTTTGGCTAGACTATCTAAAAGCCTTTCTGGGCAGTAGATTAGCCTTGTTTGTCACCAAGAACTTAGGTAAGTCTCACTCTATGTAGCATTAACTGGTCAGCTGATTGCCTTAATACCGATAATTCTTGTCGTTCTGCTGGGGAAGTAGATTACGTTTTATTTTTGGCAAGCAGTTCTCTATGAAAATATTGTTGGATGAGTTCAATTTGCGATCTCGCAATCTTCAAACAATTTTTCAGTACTCAGCACTTGCATCTTCAGCCATTCCATGTCGTCGCATTCTCAAGCTAGAAGGTTTGACCTGTTTGCTCATTTTAATCAATGAAAATTTTTAAATTGCACCTTGGTTTGACTTAGCAGCAAAACTTATAGACTTTTAATGAAATCCCTTTGATCTCTCCAGGATTAATTTTCTGTATGAGTAAAATTGGGTATAGCTTCTCAATCATTCACTTATGTCTTGGTTTCAATGGTTTAGATTTCGCCCAACTCAAAGAATAAATACTACTGATAGTCAAATTACAAATAGCGAAATACAGGTAACTCAGGCTGGACGCGATGCATATGGCTTCCAGGATGTAGAACGCGTTACGATCGTCAACGAAACAATCGTCAATGAGACCTACATTAGTATATTTGGGGCACAGCACCGTGCTGCAGGGGTTGATTGGGAATGGTCGCAACAGGTAATTAAGGAGCAACGTGCAGAGGTAATCAATCGGCTCAAGTATGTGTTGCTGAGGGATCGTTTTTTGATGCCAGTGAAATTGTTGGAGCAACCGGAGCGGGTGAATCGATCTCCTTTAGAGTCAGAGCGACGATTGATAATCGCAGGGAAGAATTCGGAGTTGCTTGATCCAGGGCGGTTGATGATTGAGGTGTTTGGACGAAGTGATATTGCAGGAAAACTGCTGATTTTAGGAAAGCCGGGAGCAGGTAAGACGACAGTACTACTGAGTTTGACGGAGCAGTTGCTGATTGGAGCAATGAATAATCCAAAAACTGTAATCCCAGTCGTCTTTGAATTATCGACTTGGAAGAATGATCATCAATCAATTCATGATTGGCTTATCGAACAGCTTTACGATTTGCATGGAGGGGATAAAAAACAAAAACGATATGAGCAATGGTTAGAGCAAAGAGTGTTACTGCCGTTGCTGGATGGATTAGATGAATTGGGGATGGAGCGTCAGAAAAAATGTATGGCGAAACTGAATGACTTTACAAAGCAATATCCACAAGTTGTAGTATGTTGTAGATCCCAGCAATTTGAGGAGTCGGAAATTCGGCTAAGGAATCTGCGGGGAGCAGTAGAGTTGGAACCATTAACCGATCACCAGATTCAAGCTTATCTGGAGCAGGTGCAGCGAGAGGAACTTTGGACACAGATTCAGGACACGCCTGAAATGAGACGGATGCTGGAACTCCATGAGGATGAAGAAGCAGGGTTATTACGGGTACCTCTCTTTGTGTCGATCGCCGCTGCAATTTATGATGTGAATCAGCCATTTCGGACAAAAGGAGAGTTGTTGGAGCGGTATATTGATGGGCAGTTGAGTTTCGATGTGAGATCGAGCGATCGACGTAAAGAACTAGAGGGACGCAAGTGGACTTATACGGTTGTAGAGAAGGAACCTACAGCTAGGATAGTGTGGCACTACTTGTCTTGGTCAGCACGACAGCTAAATAGAAACAATGAGGTGAACTTTCTAATTGAGAAGATGCAGCCGAGTTGGTTAGAGAACCCGCGACATAAACGCCTGTATCAATTAATTGTTGGACTAATCATTGGATTAATCATTCAATCAATTCTTACTCCAATATTTATATCAGTAGTTACATTAAAAACCGGAATAACAATCGCCTTTATCGCTAGTGTGTTTGTTGGCTCCGTTATTGGGCTGACTGATATTCAACCCGTTGAGTCCTTTCAAGTTTTGAAATGGAGCGCAACAAGTCAAAAATTTATTTGCGAGTTTAGGTCAGGGTTGATTGTTTGCTCTATTTCTGGATTAATCATTGGACTAATTGGCGGGAAAATTAGCGGAGTGAGTTCTGAACTGGTTGTTTCAATGACTACTGGACTAATCATAGGGCTGATTAGTGGACTAATCATGGGGCTGATTAGTGGACTAATTGTTGGACTGAAGCAGGACTTGGACTTGAAGGTGCGCTCACGACCTAATCAAGGAACTTGGAATTCCCTTCTTAACCTATGCTTCAGCAGCGTTATTGCAATTCCTTTAGGAATTCTTTGCATGGCATTTTTGCGTTTGATTTCAACGATCAAAGTAGGGACATCGCTTGAAACTTGGTTATCAATCTTTCTTCAATCTCTTTCAAATTCAATTATTCCTGGTTGCTTCATGGCAATCGCTATCGTCTTCGGCAACAGTGGAGGAAGAGCCTTTGTACAACATTTCTGTCTTCGTTTCGTTCTTGCCTACAGCGGCACATTCCCCTTCTTCTGCGTTCCTTTTCTTAACTACTGCACTGAGCGGCGACTGGTGCAACGCATCGGGGGACGCTATCGGTTCATTCATCGAGAACTGTTGGAGCATTTTGCGAAGAGGGTAGTGCTATAGATCTGTTGTTTTTATCAAAAGCACTTGTTGGAATGGGAAGTTCCCTTCAACGGATTCGGACTCATGGTTCTTGAACCTTTTCATTGCCTAGATTGCGATGGTACTGAAGTGATTAAACATGGCAAAACGTCTGAAGACAAACAACGCTTGTATTTTAGAAGAGGGTGGTAGACCGAAACAACGCAGGTTCTGAGAAGCCGAGCTTAGCAAGGGTCACCACCCAGCCAATCGCAAACTCGAACAGTTGCCTAGGCATCATAGCCCGAATCATGCAAGCGCGAGTGTGAAGGGTGTTCTTTTAACCAAGGGTGCTATGGACAAAGTATGGGTTGGAATTGATGTTTCCAAAAAGCAGTTAGATGTCCATCTTCGCCCAATCGGAGAAACCCTCTCTTATCACTCACCGTTCGCGTAATCGAATTTGACTATTCGGAATTCGCAATGAGGCAACTGT
>NZ_JCACCM010000015.1:0-64447 GCF_059501405.1 Myxacorys sp. | reverse complement strand
AATTTCGAGATGTGCCGATTCCATGCTAATTCATCTTCTCATTCAGCAACGCCCTTTATTCAATACTATTGATTTGATTTTAAAGTTTTAAACGTTGGTTGAAATGTAACCGTTCACTACTCACACCCGTCGTTAGAATTCGCTCAAAGACACGTTTACGCTCCCTGCCGTTTGCGATGCTCCTCATAAATTTCGGGCAAGCGATCGGCATCCTCCGCCGAGTAGCGTTTCGTGTTTGGGTTGAGATGAATCTTCTCGATAATGGCATGAACTGCTTCACCATCGTTCCGATTCTCTAGCAAATAGGCTTTCAGCTCAGGGATACTCATTACGCTAAAGTTAGGCTTCATTGTCAAACTCCCACTCTCCATCAGTATTAATTACAATTGCCATTTCTTCCCCTGCCAAAATAAAAATTTCTCCGTTCCGCTCATCGAGTCTAACAATCCAAATCGGGAGAAACATTGCAGTAAGACGCTGGCAGAGAATAAAGCACTTCGCTTCTTGCTTGGCGGTTGGGTACATGTGTCGTTACATTCTAACGAGGAAATTATACGCGTAGGAAATATCATGTCACAATTTTATGAACTGTAATGAATCTTTAAGCAGTACTTTCATAAAGCAGTACTATAGAGGGTGCAAATTTTTCGCCTCTTGACTATGCCAAGCGCTTCTGTGATCGGTTTGGGAAAATCTGGAAATGCAGCCGCTCGATTGCTGAACCGAGAAGGATGGCGTGTCACGATTAGCGATCGCGGGACATCTCCTGCTTTGCATCAGCAACAACAAGAGCTTCTCTCTGAAGGAATCGCGGTTCAGCTTGGTGATTCCTTTAGTCCAGAATCTACTCAGCCAGACTTGGTTGTGGTCAGTCCGGGTGTGCCGTGGGATGTACCGAGTTTATTGTCAGCGCGGGCATTAGGAATTGACACCATCGGGGAGATGGAACTAGCGTGGCGCTATCTTCGAGACTGCCCCTGGATCGCCATTACAGGCACAAATGGTAAAACAACGACAACCGCGCTAACGGCTGCAATTTTTGAGACGGCGGGATGTCGTGCGCCTGCCTTTGGCAATATTGGCTACGCCGCGTGCGAAGTGGCGCTATTAAAAGAAAAACCAGACTATGCGATCGCAGAACTCAGCAGCTACCAAATTGAATCTTCGCCTGCGATCGCGCCGCAAATCGGCATCTGGACAACCTTTACACCCGATCATCTGGCTCGCCATAAAACCCTTGAAAATTACTTCAACATCAAAGCTCACTTACTGGGGCAATCTGAAACTCAGATCTTTAATGGCGACGATCCCTACCTCAGAAATATTGGGCTTCAGGGAGCGTATCCGGTTCGAGCAGATGCTTGCTGGACGAGCGTAATCGGTAAGTCTAAATTGGTTGGCAACCCGGAACTGGGGGCATACCTTGAAGACGGCTGGGTGATCGTCCGAGGGGAACGCATCGTTCGGGCAGATGCGTTGCGAATGCCGGGAGCGCACAATGTGCAGAATCTGCTGATGGCCGTAGCAGCAGCGCATTTATCGGGAGTGGAAAAGAGCGCGATCGCACAAGCTGTGGCAGAGTTTCCCGGTGTGGCGCATCGATTGGAGCATATTTGCACCTGGAACGGGATCGACTTTATTAATGACAGTAAAGCCACGAACTACGATGCTGCCGAAGTCGGCTTATCTGCTGTCAAGAGTCCAGCAATTTTGATCGCGGGTGGTGAGCCGAAGGTCGGAGATGATCAGGCGTGGCTAGGTGTCATCCAGCAGAAAGCGGCTGCCGTGCTGCTAATTGGTGAAGCGGCTTCTGCGTTTGCCAAGCGGTTAGACGAAATTGGATATTCTAATTACGAAATTGTGGAAACCATGGAGCGGGCAGTGGCGCGATCGCGAGACGTGGCCAAACAGTACTCTGCTCAGGTCGTCTTGCTTTCGCCTGCGTGTGCCAGCTTTGACCAATATCCAAACTTTGAGCAACGCGGCGATCACTTCCGGCAGTTATGTTTAAAGGCTCTCTCATAGGGAGAGATGAACGAGATTTACAGGATACACTGACTCTATAAAGAAGTTTTAATATGTCTGAAGGTTTTAATATGTCTGAAGTATGTCTGAAGTGATTGAGATACTAGTTGAATTAACTTGTTTTCGACTGCCTGAAGCTGTTCAAGAGCGCCTTCAGTTTTTGCTGGATCGTCAGGATTCGGAGAGGATCTAGCTCCACAAGAACGTCAAGAAGCAGAAGGATTGGTCGAGTTAGCAGAGTTTTTGTCCTTACTTCATCTCCGATCGCAGTCTGCTACAAAACAGTAGTAGATGTCTCTACGATTCCAGCTTTCTTGCGCCGAGTAGTAATTGAAAGAGCAAGCGATCGCTGCGAGTATTGCGGCTTGTCCTAAGCTGGGCAAGAAGCAACATTTCACATCGATCACGTTATTCCTATTACAGCCATTCAATTTGCAAGGCTTACTTACAAGCTTTCTAAATAGCTCAACAAATCTGCCATTTCTTTCTGACTCGGCTGAAACTTAGGCATTGGGGGCGTTTCACCGCTAATGACCTGATCGATCAATCGCGCACGCGATTTCCGGGTAGAAATGCCTTTCAAACTAGGCCCCACTTTTCCGTCTGCCATGATGCCGTGACAGCCCGAACAGTTGATTTGAAAAATGGCGTGACCCTGAGTACTATCGCCTTGAAGCGCCAGCACCTCTCGAGCGTATGGATCAGGCTTCCGAATCTCATAAACCGACAGCACGCCCAGCACAATGGCAATCACGACCACTAATGCGATCGCAACCAATTTCTGGGGAGAGACGACAGGTTTGGCAAATTGCTCGTTCAAAGGGTCTTACTTCAGTCCAGCTTGTAAAGAATGTTCACTCATTTACTAAACAGACTTTAACAAATTTTGGCAACACTTGACCTTGAGGATGAATGAATCTCTCGCGAAACCTAAATCTCATTGCCCAATTCGTGGCACTGATTGACCTCCAGACCAAGTAGGATAGACAATAAGAGCAAATCGCAATGTTTCAGAACTTTAAAGAACTGAGGAGATTCAGTCATGATTGAGCCAATTTTGCTGGGCATCGTATTAGGGCTTATTCCAGTGACGCTGGCGGGCTTATTTGTTGCAGCTTACACTCAATATCGCCGGGATAATAAGTTAAACCTATAAGCTTAAACCCATAGCCTAAACCTGTAGGTGATGCTGTTACCGAAACCGCTCTGAGACTATCGGAGCGGTTTTTTGCTGAAAATAATTCTTGGAATGGTTATGAACCCGTCATACGAATGACAAGCTTCGACCTTAAGCTATGGTGAACCAGCACTAGAGCAGCATTCTGTAAGCGTGCTGAAATTGCTGTGCGTCACCTTCCCAACTTCTATTATGGTTAGATCTCTCCTTTCACAAGCTTGGTCCGTTCTGTTAGACAACGCTCGGTGGATGAGTTGGAATCTCTTCTTGGCATTTATCCCCTTGGTGCTGAGCGTTCTTTTATTTCGACAAACTCAACTCCCTGCTTCTACATTAACGCTGCCACCCGTTGGGCTGCGATCGCGCCATCGATCGTTCTGGTGGTGGATAGGAGTGGTTGTCTTCATTGCCTTTCTGCCAAATGCCCCTTACATTTTGACGGATATTATTCACTTTATTAATCATGTCCAGTCCGCCAATTCGGCCTGGTTTGTCACACTCGTGCTGATTCCGCTGTATGTCCTGTTTATTGGGGCGGGATTTGAGGCTTATGTTCTGTCTTTGATTAATTTGGGATATTACTTAAATCGGCGGGGCCTGACTCAGTGGATTTTGCTGGCTGAAATGATGCTTCATGGACTGAGCGCGATCGGGATCTATTTGGGACGATTTTTACGATTTAACAGTTGGGATTTGGTCACGCGCCTTGATGAAGTCGCGATGACAGTACTCGATGATTTGTTAGGAAAGCGCCCACTGTTGGCCATGATGCTGACCTTTCTGATAGTGGCTGGATTGTACGCTCTGATCAAACCTGTTCATTTGGCATTGTTTACCTACTGGAAATCGCGGCAGTCTCGCTCTCAGTTTGCGATCGATTAACTTCTGCAAATTTGATCTGGATTCTCATGAACGGCGGTTGTAGCTATTTTTAGTAATCAACCCGCCGTTTTCTGTTAGATGATGAATGCCATTTGTTCTGCCATTTCCAAAGTTGTCTTAAGTGTTGGTCTCATTAGTGTTGCTGTTTTGCCGGCTCATGCTCTTGGAATGGTTAAAACTGCACAACAAGGCAATGTCCGGGCTGAGCTTTCTTACCAAAAACCAGAGAAAGATGCTTATAAGTACAGCAATGTCCGATTGAAGATCACGCGAGCCGGACAAGCTGTTTTTAATCAGTCACCCAAGGTCAACGAGTACGATCGTCCAATCATTGATCTTGCAGATGGTTCGTCAAAAAGCTCTGTGAAGTCCGGCTTCGTGGTTCAAGATTTGGATGGGGACAAAGAGCCTGAAGTGATTGCAGATTTCTTTACAGGCGGGGCGCACTGCTGCACGTATTCTCTGATCTACCGCTACGATGCGGCCAAAAAGACCTACGTTGCTATGCAGCATGATTGGGCTGATATAGGCTATGGATTGCAAGACGTAGATAAGAATGGAACGATTGAGTTTATGAGCGCTGATCCTTCCTTTGCCTATGCTTTTGCAAGCTTTGCTGGATCAGGCTTTCCAATTCAAATTTGGCGTTACGATCGCGGCAAGATGATTGATGAAACACGCCGCTATCCAAAAGCTATTTATGCAGATGCTTATCGCTACTGGCAGTCCTACACCAATGCTGGAGAAGAAGACGGTGAAGTGAAAGGAGTGTTAGCAGCGTATATGGCTGACAAATACTTATTAAATCAGCAGGAAGATGGCTGGAAGCGATTGCGCAGTGCTTATAAAGGGAGCGATCGCGAACAATTTTTCACTGAGCTAAAAGCCTTTCTAACCAAAGGAGGGTATGTCAGATAATCAATTATTCGCTGAAAAATACGGTTCTTATAAGCTTTTAGTGAGGTTAGATACCATTGCAGATTCATCTGCAAATTCATCTGCAAATTCATTGAATGTAGCTTTCGCATCTTAGGTTGCCAAAAAACTGGGGCTACCAAACAATCTGGATCACCAAAGGCTGACCAGAGCCTACTTATCGGGGTACTCGAATCAATGTCGTCGATAAAAAGGATTAACTCAATAGTTATGAATCAAGCTTTAAAGCCGTTTACTTTAATCATTACGACTGGCTTAATCGTAGTTCTAGCGGGATGCGGTTCTAGTCGTACAACCCCATCTGCTTCGGTCCAACCGTCTGCAACTCCTAGCCCAAGTGCTCCAGAACAGAACAGCGTCTCAACTACTTCGGTTCAGCCGTCTGCGACTCTTAGCCCAAGTTCTCTAAAACAGAACAGTGTCTCAGCCGCTAAAACAATTTCAGCAGAAGGAATTGGCTCTGCCCGTTTGGGAATGACGTTAGGAGAGTTGAAGCAAAAACTAGGGGCAAGTTCTACCTTCAAAGTAGAGTCACCTTTTATGGTCGATTTTGACGCGATCGCAGTGAGTCAATCAGGAGAAGTACAATATCGCATCCTTTACCCTGCTGGCATAAAGCTGGAGGATTCAGATGTGATTACAGCGCTCGTGACCGATAATTCTAGTTACCGGACAGCCCAAGGGGTAGGAGCGGGAACATCAATCCAGCAAGCCGAAGCCATTTATGGAGATGCAACCTTGTCTTACAACACCTCAAATGAGTCTAGAGAATACGTCAACTTTACGGCTCAACCCGCTCCAAACATTTCTTTTCGGACTGCTGCTAAAGGAGGATTTTCAGGCATTTATCCTTCTCCAGCGGGCGAAAACAACACAACAAAGCAGTTTCAGGACAATGCATCAGTTGGTTCAGTAGAGGTGACATGCTCCCCTCAAAGCTGCTCTAAGCCATAGTTTTGCTCTAGGGGCAGAAATAATCCATTAACATAATGAATTGGCGTTGCTGAATTCGGACGTGAATTTCTACAGTCGCCTTCAGCCCTCCCTCCTCTTTCAGTTTTCGTTTCGCGCTGCCTAGCTCTCCAGTTTTTTACAGAAATTGGAGAGCTAGTTTTTTGAATACGGATTGGTTTAGCTCAACTTGGTTTGTCCAACTCTAAACTTGATTTTGAGAACTGCATTATTGATTAACAGAACAGAAAATCTAGTTTTGAGAATTGATAGATAAGTTTCGTTTAAGCAAAATCTAATTCGCTATAAACGTTTATTGATTATGAGTTCTAGTTTATTGATTGCGAGTTCTGGTTTATTGATTTCCTTCAAGGTGAATTAGATTCGCTGAAAAACGCAGACCAATTTGAGAGAGTTTACTCATACGATCGCGTCTCCAAGCAAAATAAGGCTTTATCTCATAAAGATTACGGCGACTGCTCATCAGATAGCCTGACCCCATTGAGCAGTTTACGACTGGGGTAGAACAGTCAAAACGCTGCGTTCTAACGAAATGCTTGCTCTGCATCTTCTGCGGCAGAGGGCTTGAATAAGGGCGAATTGAGGGATTTGTATCCAGATTCAGCAACGCTAAGAATTGCGAGCGTTTTTTAGCAATAACCGTTGCTCAGCCCGAGCAATCGCGCTATAGGTCGCCTCAACCGAATCAAGATTAGTGGTAATCGACGGGATGCCCCATTCAACCAGTTGATCAATAAAGTCAGTGTGGGTCGGAATGCGACCACAAATTGAACAGGGAATCTTGAGCGCACGAGCCGATTGAATCAGTTGAGCGATCGCATTCATAACGGCTGGATGCGTTTCATCAAACCTTGTCGCCAAAACTCCCTGATCGCGATCAACGCCTAATATCAATTGAGTTAAATCGCTAGTGCCAATACAAATTCCTTGCACTCCAGCTTTCACAAGCTCTGGCAGCAGAAATATCACTGACGGAACTTCTGCCATAATCCACAGTTGAAACTGAGCGTGCTGCATGAGACCCGCTTGCTCAACCCGCGATCGACAAAACGAAAATTCCTCAACCGTTCGCACAAACGGCAACACTAATCTCAAATTAGAGTAGCCCGTCGCGGTTCCTTCGTTGTGCTTGGCGCTCATCGCCTGCTCCAATGCCTCAAGTTCTAGATCAAACAATTCTGGATTGAGAACATAACTAAACGTACCGCGCAGCCCCAACATCGGATTAGGTTCTGAGATTGGTTCCTGTCCTCGCAGCGATTGGAACTCATGCGATCGCAGATCCAAACTTCGATAGAACACAGGGCGCGGCGAAAACGCTTGAGCGAATTTCTCAATCTGTTGAGCGAGGCGTTTAATTAATTCCGATTGGCGATTTTGTCTGATCCAATGTTGAGGATGATGTTGATCTAAAATGCTCACCATCATTAACTCAGATCTCAACAATCCAACTCCATCTACGGGAAGCTGAGCCGCCCGCTCAACTAGATCAGGCTGACTAAGCGCCACCAGAAGGCGAGTTGCAATCGGCACATTCATTGTGGGCGTGAGAGGAGATGCACTCACAGCATCACGAGGCTTCAGCTTTTCTGTTTGGGCGTCATACACCTTTCCTTCATCCCCATCGACCACGACCCAATCTCCTGTCCGAATCTGCTGAGTTGCTTGCCCCGCTCCCACAATCGCTGGAATACCTAATTCCCTGGCTACGATCGCGCCATGACTCGTCAGGCCGCCTTGCTCGGAAACGATCGCGGTAGCTTGTTGCATCAATGGCAACCAATCTGGCGAAATTTCTGATGCAACCAACACCGTTTCTGGGGGAAGGGTAAGCGGCAGATGATCGCTATTAGTAAGGACTTCAGCCCGTGCGATCGTTCGTCCCCCCGATGCACCAACACCAACGGCGATCACCGACTGAGGCAATTCTGATTTAGCATCGGTGTCCTGATCCGGCTTGCAATACTGAACCTGAGTGACATAGAGAGCGTCTTGATAGAACTGCCATTCCAGCGCGATCGCCATGCCAAACTCGGTTTGCAATTGCTGTGCCAGCCTCAGAAAGCGCTGTAAGTCTTGGGGCTGTAGAACAAGCTGCTGAGAATGATTCCAAGGGTGGCGCTCCAACGGAGAATCTGAATCGCTGATTTGATAAACAATGGTCTGATTTCCGAGAGCTTGCGATGCCACCGTCTCACGAGCCAAATTGAGGTGATAGACATCTGGCAACACTTCACCCCGCTCGATCGACATCGGTAATCCACACGTCGCTAAAATTTCCCAATCAGTTGAATTGGCTTGCAAATACCCCGATGTCTCAGCCGAGCCAATCGGCTGCACAATCACTGCAAAATGAAGATCTTGAAGAGAGAGCTTGGCGCGTTGCAAATACACCAAATTTCGCGCTCGGAAAAGCTCTGCCCAAAGTTGCTTTAAGCCTGAAACAATGCTGTCTACGGTTCGCCTACATACCTGCGGTTCAATCAAATTCGTCAAATCTAATAAGGAAGATTTGGCAGAGCCGTTTTCTCCGAAGTTGCGCTTTGCGCTAATCGGGCTTACAGCAAACGACGGACGAAGAATGACCGCTTGCGAAGCTTCAGCGCTCTTGGGCGGAATGGTAGGCAGAAGTTTAAGACAGGGTTCTAGAGCCTTGATCCAAGCTTGGGGCAGCGGAGTCGCTTGGAAGGTCTGCCGAATTTGCCGTGCGATCGCTTGTAGTTGCTCGGCGTCTTCGACATTTAACCGCAAGGAAGCCTCAGCTAAGTCAGCAAAAAAGGGGTCTTCCTGGTGAATGGACGCCAAAAACTCTCGTAACGCCTGTGCCGAAATCACAAAATTTGGCATCACAGAATAGCCTTTCCGCGCTAGTTGGCTGAGATGAAGAGCTTGCTCTCCAACCCACACGGATTGCTCTGACTTGATTTCTTCTATCCAATAAAAATTGTCCACAGACCACCCATTTCTTCTATGCGGCAAAAACTATCCACAGATTACCCACGGTCTATAGATGGCAACAGCGATCCGTTAGAGCTTGCAAACCGTTTTCCTTGAAGTTCCGCTTTGCACTAATCGCGGTTCCGTCTGATTGTAGAACACCCTTTTTCCAGAGCATAAATTCTGAACAATTTCTGCATGATCGACGAAGCGCGATCGTTGAACATCACATCCTTATCTAAGGGCATTCTGAAAAGGTGTTGCTTGTTCCCCTCAAAACCTTCTGCGCTGCGGAGTCTGCAAAGCAACTCTTCAGTAGCCGAACCTAGCTGTGCCAACCTCAATGCGTCTAGATTCCGTTTTTCGTCTCTTCCTCAAGTCAGCTTGTCCTCTCTGTCAGCGCCCCACATCCACAGAGTTTTGTCTCTATTGCCAGAGAAAACTTGATCAGCAACGGTTTGCCAACTCATCTCAATTTTGGCACGAGTCCCCTCACGTTTTTACATGGGGCAGCTACGGTGGAGCGTTAAAACGTGCGATCGCGCAATTGAAATATGAGCATCGCTCCGATTTGGCAGTTCCGTTGGGTCGGCAGGTGGCTCAAGCGTGGCTCACCTCACCCATCCGTCGAGAGATCCAGCCGATCATTGTTCCGATTCCGCTTCACCCCGAACGACAACGGCAGCGCGGCTATAATCAGGCCGAACTGTTAGCCCGCGAATTCTGTAACCTAACAGGATGCCGATTGCAAGCTCACGCCTTGCAGCGCACCCAAGCTACCGAAGCGCTGTTTAAGTTGTCTGCAACCGATCGAGAACAGACGCTCAACGGAGCCTTCGAGTTAGGCAAAGCGTTTCAGCGTCCTGCTCAAAGCACACCCATTCTGCTGTTTGATGATATTTACACCTCAGGTGCAACAGTGCGATCGGCAATGCAGACCTTCAGACGTTATGAAATTGGTGTCAGAGGTGTCATTGTGTTAGCAAAAGCAATGCCGTCAAAAATAGACAAGCATCAATGCAGACACTAAGCCGCTGTCAATGCAACAAACTAATAACAACTCAACCCGAATCCCCTTTGAAGTATTAATAATGACAAATAAGCCCTTTACTGGTTCTGTTTAAACATTTTTGCGTCGGAGCAATTCATGAACCCTTCTGAACAAGTCGTTTTGATTACAGGTGCCTCCGCTGGTATTGGAGCAGCTTTAGCAAAAGCCTTAGCCCATCGCTGGACAGGAATTCGATTAGTCCTGGCGGCTCGCAGCCAAGATAAGCTCACTCACGTTGCCGATCAGTGCAGCAAAGCAGGAGCCGAAGTCATCACTGTACCAACGGATATGGCAGACGTGGCGCAAGTTGAAGCCTTGGCGCAAACCGCGATCGCGAAGTTTGGACGCGTTGATGTATTGGTGAATAACGCGGGCTACGGGCAAATGGGGCCGATCGAATTAATTCCGGCTGCCGCCGTGCAACGACAGTTCCAGGTAAATGTGTTGGGTACGATCGCGCTGATTCAAGCCCTAACGCCCGTTATGCGGAGTCAAGGCGGGGGAAAGATTATAAATGTCAGTTCGCTCGCTGGCAGAATTGCGTTTCCCTTTGGCGGGTTATACAGTGCCTCTAAATTTGCTCTAGAAGCGCTGAGCGACTCTTTGCGCCGCGAGTTATCCCCCTTCAATATTCAAGTCAGCGTGATCGAACCAGGCCCCGTCAGTACCGAATTCTTTGACGTGATTAATCGCGAAGTTGATGACAAAATTCCCAACGGCGGGCTAAATTCCCCTTACCGCGCTGCTTTTGAGAATCTTGAGAATCTTGACAAAATCACTCGTCGTCAAGCTTGGACCTCTGAACAGGTGGCAAAGGTGATCATCGAAGCCATTCGAGTGCCCCGCCCCCGGTGTCGCTATGTGGCGGCTACTGCCGGAGATTTAACGATATTTATGATGACTAAACTGCTGCCCACTCGACTGGTCGATCTGTTCTGGCAAAAATTCTACAAAATTGATTTAGTTGCCAAAGACTGGAAGAATCAGCATAAAGCAGGTTAAGTTCAAAGTACCTAATTTAATTTAAGCACTTGGGCAACTGCCGCTTAATCACTCAATTTAATCACTCAATCAAACAGCCCACATCAAACAGCACGTGATGGACTTACTGGAATATCAAGCGAAAGAATTGTTTCGTGGAGTCGGAATTCCGGTTCCACCTTCGCAGCGCATTGATCGCCCCGCCGATCTAAAAAGTCTTGCCATTCCCTATCCGATCGCGCTGAAGTCACAAGTCTATATTGGTGGACGCGGACGGCTAGGGGGCGTTCGGTTGGTGTCGAATACGATCGATGCGATCGCGGCGGCGCATACCATTTTTAACCTGCCGATTATGGGGGAATTGCCTAAGGTGCTGTTAGCCGAAGCAAAGTTTGACAGCAAACAAGAACTGTATCTAGCGGTCATTCTCAATCGATCGATTCGTCGCCCGGTGCTGCTTGGTTCGGCTCAGGGCGGCGTGGATGTGCAAACGGCGATCGCGCAAATGCAGCAGATTGTGGTAGATCAAGAGTTTTCGCCGTTCTATGCGCGTCGTCTTGCGCTGAAAATGGGCTTAAAAGGAAACCTTTTAAACGTAGTAACAGACGTGATTGAGCGCATGTATGGTCTGTTCCTCAGCCAGGACTTAGATTTGGTAGAAATCAATCCTTTAGCAGTGAATGCTGAAGGTGACGTAATGGCGCTCGATGGTAAAGTCACGGTTAATGATGCCGCTTTGGGACGCCATGCCGCTTTAGCGGCGTTAGACACGCGATCGGCACAAGGCGCAACACCGCATAAGCCTGCTTTGGCGCGTCTGCCTGAAGTGCTATCGACGGTGGATCCTGATGGGCAAATCGGGATTCTAGCCAATGGCGCAGGCTTAACGATGGCGACGATGGATTTGCTGTGTCAGGCGGGCGGAAAACCTGTTAATTTCCTCAACATTGGTGGCGAAACTCACTCTGATGCCTTGCCTGAAACCTTGTGCCAACGTCTAGAACAAGGGTTAGAGTTGCTAACGCGCAACAAGCAAATCAAGGTGGTTTTGATTAACATCGTGAGTGGAACGTTGTCCTGCGATCGGGTGGCTGAATCAATCTCAAAATTTTTGCAGCACCCGATTTCAATTGTTAAACCCGTCGGGCAGGTGAAGGATGAGATTCGCCTCAGTCGCGTTAAGCCGCTTCCAACTCTCGTAGTCCGCCTCGTCGGATCGCACTTTCAAGATGCGAAAGCGACTTTGGCTAAAACACCAACCATCCTGGTGGAAGACTTGGACAAGGCGATCGCCCAGGCTCTAACTTTAGTTAGAAATCGAGATACTTAACCTTAAATTAACCATTTCTTAAATTACCTTAAATTATAGATAGTGCCGTAAGAATACTGAATTTAACAGCATTATTCTTGTCACCATTGTTTAATCTAGGAAATTCTCAGATTTAGCCACCTATTCAGCAGAACTATAATAAGGTATCTCGTATTCTGCTAGTAGCGCTTAAATTTCTAACATTTAACCTGAACTTAGCTTTCGTTTATCCAGTTCAAACGCTGAGAAACTCTAATACTTGATATCTGAACTACTGTTTGGTAGCGGCTTGCAGGCGCATAGTAGAACGTTTATAGTCCCTACAGAAACGAGGGTTGTAACTCTCGCTATCCTAGTCACCTCAAGCCTAGTCATCCTCAAGTTTAGATTTGTATCCCTAAACTCCTCCCTCTTTATGAATTTTACGGCAGCTAACAAAGTCATTATTCAGGGCATCATCGAACCGTTAGGTGCAAGTTATGCTCCCTTGATGCAAGCCTATGGAACCACGGTGGTCGCTGGAATTAGTCCAGGATATGGAGGGCGATCGCTGGCTGGAATTCCGGTATTTGACATGGTGGAGCAAGCTCTACCAAGCGTTGGCGCAATCGATACATCAGTGATTTTTTCGGCTCCGTACGCGGTGTTGGATGCTGCCCTCGAAGCGATCGCGGCGGGCGTGCGAAAAATTGTTCTCGTGACTCAGGGCATTCCTCCGTTGGATATGGTGCATCTGATTCGCACGGCTGAAGCGACTGAAACCCTAATTGTCGGCCCTGATAGTCCTGGCATTATTGTCCCCAATCAACTGCTGCTCGGAATCCACCCCCCCGACCTGTACCGACCTGGCTCGGTTGGCCTTATCAGCCGGAACGGCACCCTAACTTATGAGATTGCTTGGTCATTAACGCAGGCAGGGCTAGGGCAATCCATTGCGGTAAGCATTGGCGGGGATGCGATCGTGGGGTCAACCTTTCCGCAGTGGCTGCAAATCCTCGATGAAGATGACCAAACGGATGTCATTGTGCTGGTCGGGGAAATCGGCGGAGATAGTGAAGAAATTGCCGCTCATCATATTGCTGAAGCGATTGAGAAGCCTGTCGTTGCCTATGTTGCTGGACGGAGCGCCCCCCGTGATCGACGGATGGGACATGCAGGAGCCATTATTGAGTCTCAAGCCACCGATTTTGGCCCAGACGTTGGCACAGCAGAAAGCAAAATTGCTGCATTAAAGCGCGCCGGAGTGCCAGTGGCAGACCGCCCATCTGAGATTCCAGAGATTGTGAAAAGTTTGTTACAGCAACCCGTGAAGAAGGCGGTTTGAAGGGAGTTCCCGCCCCCTTAGAGGCGTCCTTGCTTAGCAGGACTGTCTCTTACAGTGCTCTGCATCTAGACCCAAATCTGAAAAGGAGAACCTAGCGAAGCAGATGATTTCTCTGCATCTCCTGAATTTTGGCGCGAGATAGACATGCTTCTAGGTAGGGGCAATCTTCGCACCGAAGGTCTTGACCTGGATGTGCGCAGCCGCAGGGTGACTTTAGTAAGCATGCCTCGGGCAATGA
The DNA here is from genome assembly GCF_059501405.1 of Myxacorys sp. Taxonomy (NCBI): domain Bacteria; kingdom Bacillati; phylum Cyanobacteriota; class Cyanophyceae; order Leptolyngbyales; family Leptolyngbyaceae; genus Myxacorys; species Myxacorys sp. The sequence goes on along the minus strand of NZ_JCACCM010000015.1, from coordinate 50,615 downwards.
GGTAGACTTCTGCCTAGCGCGTTCAGTGCATAGGTAACGCAAAAATACAAAAAAGTTTGGAGATTGCATAATTGGCGCTGTTGATCAGGATATTTAAAAAATAGCGAAAGCACCCTGGCTAAGAGTGCTTCCTTTATCAAAGCAATAGAAATCGGTACAGAACTTAAGATGCGCTAGGCGTCGAGTTGACTTTGACCTCAGCAGGCTTTACAAAGCCGACATAACCAGCCGCGATCGCTGTGAGCGCATTAAACCAAACGTTGTTACCATAGATTGGCATTAGACCAAACGTTGTATTGGTTGCAGGAAGCAATCCCATCAGCGCGATCGCAACGTACATCACTGCGAATCCTTGGTTATAAACCAACGATCCACCGAAGCTAGTTGCTGCGGCAATACCAAGCAGACCAACAACGATGTGAACAGCGTTATGTAAGTAGTTGGTTGGGAAGATGCCAAATAGATGACCATAGCCATCTGAAAACGATAGTCTCGGTACAAGGACATCTGTAACAGGGGCATCACCCGGAAGTTGCATGAATGCTGGAATGAATCCTGCAATTCCTATTAATAGAAATATGATGCCGAGAGTGAAGGCAACAGCACGTTCGCTGCTCACCAATTTTTTGAATAGATCCGAAGTTTGCTCTTGCATGTTATGACCTTGCAGAATAATTAGAGTGCATTTCAAGCAGTAGATCACGAACTAATTTTTGTCCTCTTGATAAGTTTCTGAGCGAAAAATATTAGCAGATCTACTGCTCACCTTTAGTTCCTATTCAAGAAGAATTTGGGCGAAAAAAATCAGCCAAAAGACATTACTTACCTTATCGGAAATCTCGCCCTTAATAGGGGGATAAACCGTTCTCTAAATTAGTCCTTTAGACTGAAGAATTAGAGATAATAGGAATATCTGAAAGAGCAAAGCATAAGTATGAGAATTCAGTCGTCCGTACTGGTTCATTTAGGATTTGGCAAATATGTGCGTTCTGACCAAGTGACTGCCGTTGTTCCCATTGAAGAGGAGCGGGGTCCAGGCCGTCGAACATTTATTCACTTAGAAGGTCAAAGCGAACCACTGGTGGCTTCCCGCGCTGAGGATTCGATTGTGCGGGATTTAGTTCAAGAGCCGCGAGAGGTGACACAAGCTCGGCAACAGCAAGAAGTTTTGCACGATCTGCTATCTGATTTGCAAAACTTGAATGGTACGGTTCGTCGCTTTACTCGTGACGAAGGTGGATTAGATCTCGATCGATTAGAGCGTCGAATTCGAGACATTATTGAAGAATAAGTTATTCAATCGTTTAGGTTCTAGCAACACTGCTAGAACCTTTTTATTTTATTCATTCCAAAGTATTCGACCTTAAGTTGGCATGTTGGTTGTTTAAGTATGGATTTGCTAATTGTTCAGAAACCTTATCTGGTAAATTAGACGATTAAGTAATCGCTGGGTTGGTCACCTCGCTTGTTAAAGGAATGGTGCAACGTAGAAGGGCATTGGGTACGATTAAGGCGATTTACTTCCGAGACTCCGACACCCCCAATTGAACCCCACTATGGAAATTCAGATTCAGACCTTTACAGTACATAAGCGTTTTGCGCTTACGATTAGCCGAGGCACAACGGCGCAAACGACGAATGTTTGGATCAGGATTGAGCATGATGGGGTAGAAGGATGGGGAGAAGCGTCACCGTTTTCGATCGGAGAAAACCCGCAAACGACTGACGCGATCGCACGCTCTCTTCAAGCGATCGCACCCCTGCTAAAGCCGCTCAGTCCGCTCGAACGTCAGCGCATTGAGCAGCTTCTCCACCAGGCAAACGTTCCATCTGCTGCCCGCGCTGCTTTGGATATCGCTTTGTACGATTGGCTAGGTAAATATGTCGGGCTTCCCCTCTGGCAACTATGGGGACTAGATCGCGATCGCATCGTTCCCACCTCGGTGACGATTGGCATCAGCACACCTGAAGCGGCAAAACAACGAGTCTTAGATTGGCTCGGCAAAGGAACGGTAGAATCGCCGTGGCGGGACATTCAAGCATTGAAAGTCAAACTTGGCAGTCCTGAAGGAATTGCAGCCGATCAAGCGATGTTTGAAGCGGTGCAAGAGGCTGCGCCTCAGATTACTCAGATTAGCGTTGATGCAAATGGCGGATGGGATGTGGAATCGACGCTGAAGATGTCACATTGGCTGTGCGATTCCTTCGGAGTTGCACAAGGTGCTAATCGCGGCGTTACGTACATTGAGCAACCCTTAGCGAAAGGGCGAGAATCTGAGTTGCCCAAACTCTTTTACCTGTCGCCGCTGCCCATTTTTGTGGATGAGAGTTGTTTCACGAGTCGAGATATTCCCATGCTGAGCGATCGCGTCCACGGTATTAATATCAAGCTGATGAAATCGGGCGGTTTATCGGAAGCATTGCGAATGATTCATCTTGCAAAAGCACATGATCTTAAAGTAATGTTTGGTTGCTATTCCGATAGTGCATTATCAAATACAGCATTGGCACAGCTATCACCATTAGCAGATTATTTAGATTTGGATAGTCATCTGAATTTGTTGGATGACCCGTTCATCGGCGCATCATTTGAGAATGGTAGAGTTGTCCCAAATGACCAATCAGGATTAGGAATTCGGTTTAGGTAATTGTGTAACTATCTTGTATTTGATTCAACCTTCTAAATATCTCTCTTCAACTGCCCAAACGCTTCAAATACTGCCTCTGGAATCCCTCTCGGACGCATAGTTGAAGTTTCTACCCAAACCCAAACGGCTTGCGCTTTCACTACCAAATTCTCTTCGCCTTGCTTGCGAATCTCGTAGTGCCGCACGGCACGAGTTCCCTTCATCGTTTCCGCCCAGGTTTTAATCTCAAGCAGATCACCCGCAACAGCAAAACTTAAATATTCAATCTCTAATTTACGAACAACAAACGCGCCACCTAATTCACGGAAGCAATTGAGAGTTAATCCTAGATGTTCGCAATGCTCAATCGCAGCTTGTTCTAAATACTGTTGATAAATTGCATTGTTCACATGTCCTAACGTGTCCATTTCATAATGTCGAACTCGCAATTTAGTGATAAACGCATCCATTGTTAACTCAGTTCCTGAGCGAGAGGACGACGAGGCTGATATTTCTCTTTTGCTGTTGCTTTTGAAAACAATTTTCCGGCTTCTTTGATGTCTACATTTCCGCCACTAATAATCACACCAATCCTTGCATCTGGAAATGACACAATTCCTTCCAATAAAGCAGTTGCAGCTAACGCTCCGGTCGGCTCGACTACGATTTTAAGCCGTTCCCATAGAAAGAACATCGATCGCGCGATCGCGGCATCTGAAACCGTTACCATGTCATCCACATACTTTAGAATCAGCGGAAAAGTGAGTTGACCCAGCGATCTCGACCTTGCCCCATCCGCGATCGTAGTCGGATTCTCCACCGTCTGTAATGTTCCAGTGTTAAACGATCGCGTTGCATCATCGGCGCGTTTGGGTTCAACTCCGATCACTTCACAGTTGGGAGAGAGGGTTTTCGCTGCGATCGCGCTTCCCGAAATCAATCCGCCACCCCCAACACACACCAGCAACACATCCAAGTCACCAACTTCTTCGATCAGTTCTTTGGCGGCGGTTCCTTGCCCGGCAATCACAGGCGCACAATCGAACGGTGGAATCAGGGTGAGTTGACGCTCTGCTAAAATCGTTTGCGCTATGTCTTCACGTTTTTGAGTGGTGCGGTCGTAGAACACAATTGTTGCCCCGTATTCTTTTGTCGCGGTTTGCTTCACCGCTGGCGCATCACTTGGCATGACGATCGTGACCGGAGCATGCATAATCTGACCTGCTAACGCCAACGCTTGAGCATGATTGCCGGACGAATAGGCTAAAACCCCTTGCTTGCGTTGTTCCTCGGATAGCTGAGCCAGCGCATTGTAAGCCCCCCGAAACTTAAACGACCCCGACCGCTGAAAGTTCTCACACTTGAAAAAGACTTCTGCCCTAGCTCGCCGATTCACCGTGGCTGAGGTCAAAACCGGAGTGCGATGAGCGATGCCAGAGATGCGATCGCTAGCAGCAGCAATATCTGTAAACGAGATAGACATAGTGAGTAATGCAGACTGCTTATCTAGTCTAATCCTGCTTAATAACTTCCCATGGCTTGAACCACGGGAAGGCTTGATTATTAGGACTATTCATTTTTGCAAAAGGTCTAATCCATCCGCTACCAAATCCGTTGCTACCAATTACTACACCGCTCCGAGCAAACTAGCTAACAGGGCTTTCTGAGCGTGCATCCGATTTTCAGCCTGATCCCAAACTTTAGAATGAGAACCTTCCATCACCTCATTCGTAATTTCCTCGCCTCGGTGCGCGGGGAGACAGTGAAGCACGATCGCATCCTTGTCTGCGTGGCTTAGCAAGTCGTCATTGATCTGATAGGGCTGAAACACCGGAATCCGCGATTCTGCCAAGTCTTCTTGTCCCATGCTTGCCCAAACATCGGTGTAGAGAACGTGCGTCCCTGTTGTGGCTTCAATCGGATCGCTTGTGAGCAGAATGTCAGAGTTGCCGTTTGCAATTTCACGGGCTTGCTCTACGATCGCACTGTCACACTGAAACCCTTCAGGAGCCGCAATCCGAACGTTCATGCCAACCAAAGCACAGCCTAGCAAGAGCGAATGCGCCACGTTGTTTCCGTCTCCTAAATAGGTCAACGTTAATCCCGACAATCCTCCAAAGGTTTCTTGAATCGTTTGCAAGTCCGCCAGAATCTGACAAGGATGCTCCAGATCCGTTAGTGCGTTGATCACCGGAATCTGAGCATACTCGGCAAATACTTTCAAATCCTGCTGATCGAAAGTACGAATCGCGAGGACATCGAGGTAGCGATCGAGGACGCGAGCAGTATCTGCGATCGGTTCTCCGCGACTGACTTGAGTGGCATGAAGCGGCAAATCGAGAACCTGTCCGCCTAAGTGATACATGGCGGTCGAAAAGCTAACGCGGGTGCGGGTGGACGCTTTGTAGAACAGTAGCCCTAGCACTGGCACATGTCCATCGACTTCCGCTCGTGGGCGAATTTTTCCTGCCTTGAGTTGAGCGGCAAGATCGAGCAAGTCTTTCATCTCATCGGTGCTGAGATCTGCCAAGCTCAATAAATCCCGTCCTTTCAGTCCTCCCATTCCGCAGTAGCTCCCTCAGTAAATAGCTGGAACGAAAATCGCTCCTCTGCCCAAAACCTGGTGCTAGAGGAGCGCATCTTAAAACCCTACCAAATCTACCGCAGATAGCCTAGAGGAAATGTCAAGGAAGCTTGGAGTTCACTGACTGAATAGCGGATTGGATGGCAGTTGCGATCGCGCCGCTCGGCATGGCGCTAATGATTTGCGGCTCGTGCTGAGTCAAAAACTGTTTGAACGCTTGATCTTTTTCGGCTTCAGCTAAGATCAATTGCTGGATAAATTCAAGCTGAGTTCCAGAGGTGGTTGCTACCTTTTGCTCGCTCAGTTGCATAAATAAACTTTGGAGAGTTGGAATCACTTGATTAGGATCAGCACTATTTGTAACGAGGCTGCGAACTTGGTCGGCGGCTTCGTGATATTCGATCTGCCCAGAGCCAGCGAGATTTGTGATGGTGCTGCCTGTGATGAAGAAGCTGTTGCCAAATGATTGTTTAGACAATTCCTTCAATGCTTCTGCTTGATTTCCAGTGACCCCAGCAAGCTGTTTAACTAACAGCTCACTTTCTGCCAACCGATGTTTTGTTTCTTCATAGTCTCGGTAAATCGAGTTTTTAATCGTTTCCTCTACAGTTATAGAGCCATCAGAAGGGTCTTGATAGACTGAGGTCAAACGTTCTTCAATGAGCCGTTCATTGAGCAAACTACTGGTGCTCTTGATTTTTGCCACCCAAAGTTTTTCACGCTGTTCTACGCCTCTAAGCTCTAAATTTAGTTCTGGAGCATTCGTCTGCAATTTGTAGAGTGCAAGACTGAGAGCAGCAATATTAAACTCGCCTTTGAAGACTAATTCCACCTCGTCTTCAGGTTCTGCAAACAATGAAGCAAATTCTCCCGGTTCAAAGTTTCTATCAATGGGGTAACGATCGCTAGGTTGTCCATCTTGATATTTGCGAAAAATATAATCACAGCGCACATCAGTAAAGCGAGTTTTACTGCTGACACTCCAGTCTTCAATGCAAATTCCTGTTAAATCTGCTCCTGTAAAATTCGCTCTCGCAACTTGGGCACGAACGAGAATGCTGCCTCGCAGGTCTGCCCCTCGCAAATCAGCTTCAGTGAGGTTTGCATCGATTAAGAAACTGCTCATCAATAAAGGGTGTTGCTCCTCTCAAAAACTTCGTTACTGAAGCGGGCATTACCGTATCATATAGAACATTCTCATATTCAAATTCGATTGTAGAACTGTTGTCAAACGCAGCTTCAATTCCCGCGCTTTTTCCACCGATCGCTGATAGCAAAGTCTTCAAAAATGAAATGCCTAAATTGAACTCTAATTTATTGGTTCTCAAGCCGCTAATAGTTCCCGCTTCAATATTTTCAAACACTTTCGGCAACGAGGGAGCCGGATCGACGATGAGATCAGTGATGTGACCGTAAAGGGTTGTAGTCGAAGCGTTGGGCGCACGCGATAGAACAAGTAATGGGGTAATTCCTGCTTTTGGTAGCCGAATTACGTTGTATCCGAGATCGTTTAAATGATTGATTGCCTGATCTTTGCAAGGTGGCATGTTTCATCACTTCCTGATAAAAGATATGGGAAAACTCTAATTTAAATTTGATTATTCCTTCCAATATTAAAGGTTCATTAAAGATTGGGTTGTACAAAACCAGATCGTTGCTCGCAGCAGAAAAAATTATTGGAAAAGCAACATTTTTGAAGAGGTTACTAACTTTTGTATTGCGGCTGTCGAACCATCAAAAATAGAATATAAAGTTGAAAAAACGCTTATTTATAATCGAAAGCGTTCCGCAGTCATCCAAATTAAGTTAACGCTGAAAGGTAAAAAAATGAAACGCTGGATACTCACATTTCTCATTCCATTGGCAATGCTTCAGCCTTCAGTGTTAGCGCAAAATGAGGGAGACAGCAACCGTCCTGCCCAACCGCAACCCACTCTCACAGCCCCTGCGATCGCACTACCGACGTTAACGTTACTAAAGCGAACCGGGCAAATTCAGCTTCAGTTAGTGAATTGTACGTGGGACTGCGCTCTGGCTGAGCTTCTGTTTCCGCAAAGTGCCCTGACTGACCGCGCTGAACTCTATTTCGATAATTCTGCACTAACACCCGTCAACATTGTCAGTTCAGCCGTAATTGTTGAAGGCAATCTGACAAATTATCAATTGCCGAGCCAAATTCCTTGTCAGGCGTCGAATCAATCGTCTTGTGCTGCGATCGCGCTGTCAGAAAATTCTAAATCGCTGCCCGCAAACCAAATCAGCAGTCTAGTTCTGACCTTCAATCGGTCGAATATGCCTCCGGATCAGTATACGGGAGCCGTCCACCTCACATTAGCCGACCAACGAAACCGTCTCATTTTGCCAATTGATCTGAGCGTGAGGAGTGGTCCGCTCATGCCATTGCTCGTTCTACTGTTTGGCATTGTTCTCGGTCGGCTGATCAAATATATGGAAAAGCGAGGCGAACCTCAAGCCCTAGCCCTTCAGGAGGTGAATCGACTTGAAGCAGATGTCGCACTGGCGAATCCTGAGGATCAAAAAATACTGGTAGGAATGATTGCTAAAACGCGAAAATTAGTATTTCGAGAACAGCTTGACCCTGCCAAAGCCAACGCTACAGCAATCAGAAATCGCTTGGATGTTTTAATTAAACTGCGATCTATAGAAACTAGGTTAGAAGAACGAGTTGAACCTTTACCAGAAGATGTCATTGAGGATGCGATCGCGACCATTGCTCAAGCGCGATCGCGAATTGCTCAAGAAGACGATGGTAAAGCAAAGGAATTGCTCGAGCAAGTAAGTGACCTGCTAGACACGATTGGGATTCGTGGCGGCGAGGAGTCAGAGATCCGTGAAACCGTCAGAGCTGCTTCAGCCAATTTAGAGCAGAACCTCAAGAATCCGCCTATTTTGATCAAAGAGCCAAGCCGATGGGAGCGTTTCCGGCGGTTTTTAGTCACGCTTTCTGGCGTCTCAGATCAAGTTCGGGCGGAAGCTACCTATTGGGTTGTGCGTCCTGTGCTTTCACTCATTCTATTAGCAGGTTTATCGCTTGTTGGTCTCAACACACTTTATGTGCAAAACGGAGCAACGTTTGGCGCAAGACCTTTCCCCGATTATTTGGGGTTAATTCTCTGGGGCTTAAGTGCAGATGTTGCCAGTCGAAGTTTGAGTAGTTTACAAGGTCAGAAAGAATAGTTCGGTGACTCTCTACCCGCCAGTCTTCGACGTGTAGCCCTTTTGACCAAACGGACAGAGATCTAGAACGACACAGCGATCGCACGCTGGTTTTTGATAATAACAACAGCGCTGCCCATGCAGCATTAGCACTTCATGGTTGTCGTAAACCTGTTGAGCATCCCACTCTGCAGGCAATTGGGATTCGAGAATGGCATGAGACGGTCCGACGGCAACGCTGGCAGGAATGAGACCTAAACGACACGCAACGCGATGATGGTGACTATCCACAGGAAGGGCACGACGCCGTAAGCAGCTAAACGAAAGAACGGCGGCACTCGTTTTTGGTCCAACGCCGGGAAGGGCTTCTAGCCATGCTCTAGCTTCAATTTCAGTCATTTCTGCCAGAAAGTCTAGAGAAAGCGGAGCAGTAGGGTGATCACGGCTGAGAAGATCGCTAATCAATTTCAAAACCTGTTGAATTCGTGGCGCTTTTTGATCTGCCCAAGTTGCCCGTGCGATCGCGGCTTCAACGTCTTTTACAGGCGCATCTCGAACCGCTTCCCAAGTTTCAAACTGTTCTCGCAGTTGAGCAAAGGCATGGGCAGAATCGGCATTGCGAGTCCGATGAGAAAGCAGCGCAGACACTAATTCACTCAACGGATCAAGATCGTGAAAATAGGCGATTGGGCACTCATATTCTTGGCAAAGTCGATCGTGAATTTGAATCAACTTCTGCTGAAGTTCTGGTGTCACTGTGAGTGGTACCAGTTTTCTCACACCCATAGCTGTAGATCAAACGAAGCGCAAAGACCCTTTAGTTGTAGGGCTATAAACTCTATGATTCATCCCTCTTAGATTGGAGATTAGAGGGTAGAAAAGATTGGAGTGAGATTTTCCTCAACTCGTGTAGGATCTACCGAGTCCAAGATTGGCTAATCCTCGGCGGTAGGCGATCGAGGTTTGATCTGCCCCAATATGAAACTCTGCACACAGATCGAGCGGCAAATCTTCCGGATACTGCGCCTCTACCACTTCCTTGTCTTCAGCAAAGATCTGATAGTTGAATTCGTACACTGGCTCTAGCGGCATGTCTTGATCAAAGTTGCGGCAAATCGGGCAAAATACCCGTGTCTTGCGGGCAGAAACGGGAGAGGCCGCGTTGAGGATGCAAAGCCGTCCGTCGTTTGGAAAATGAACCCTGAGCCGAGCGGTAAACGGAAAAAAGACTTCAAACACACGCAGCCATTGAAAGTCAGGAGGCGCTAAATCTTGCAACCCTTTGGGAAAATTGCTGACGGTACTGAGATATTTGGCGCAAATCCCGGTTGCGGTCTGCTCCACCTCATAGCGGGGAACCAGCGGATTGTTGCGATCGCCAAACGACTCGGCATGAACCCAGGCAAAGTGAGCCACGTCCAGAAAGCCTTCCATCTGTCGCCCTGAGGCCGCATCGAGATCGACAGCACTGGGCAGAATTTGCTGATAGTGCGGGTCATTCCACTCGTGAAACTCAGGCAAGGGAGGTTCACCTCCCGCCAGAGAAGTCCAAATCAAGCCGTAGGCTTCTTTAACGGGATACGTTTTGAGACAAAGTTTTGCGGAAATGCTGGCCGCTGGATCGGCTGGAATCAGCGCACAGCGTCCGTCTGCCGTGTAGTGAAAGCCGTGATACTTACACACCAGTTGATCGTCGCTAAGGTGTCCCATACTGAGGGGAACGCCGCGATGCAGACACAGGTCATTTGCCACTGATACACCCGTCGAGGTTCTCCAAATGACCAAGCGCTGGTCGAGCAGCGTTGCTGCGATCGGCTGCTCGTTGACCTCGCGGCTAAATGCGATCGGATACCAAAACGGAGCTAGGGCATCCCAATCGGATGGGGCAAAGGTACACCCTCTGGGATAGGTCGCTTTTTGAACGGTGTTAACCATATGTTATGACGGCTGACAACAGAACACGCACGGACAGCAACATGTAGGCTATACAATATCAGGCGTGAGAGGCGCGATCGCAGTTACCTTTGCTACTGAACAGTAAAATTTAATTCCGACGAACTTCTGTAAAGCGATCAACGGTGTACCAATTCACCCGCAATATAAACGGCATGAATAGCGCGATCGTCACCTAACATCATCATGCCAAACACTTTTTCTGCCAGTTCTTCTCGCAATTCCGTCTCTGTTGAGCCTTGTGCTAATCGGGTAGATAAACCTCCCGTGCGAGTTGCCATGATCGACGTTGCTTGCAAGTCTAGAACTACAAAATCTGCCTCTTTACCTGGATCGAAGTTACCCAGTTTGTCTTCTAACGAGAGTGCTCTTGCCCCTCCGAGCGTGGCTAAGAATAATGCTTTGAAAGCGGAGAGAGATTGGGTCTGAAGCTGGGCTACTTTATAGGCTTCGTTTAGAGTGTGCAGCATTGAGAAACTAGTTCCCCCGCCAACATCGGTTCCCAGCCCCACTTTTATAGGCTGATTGAGGGACTTGGCTTTGTGCAGTTTGAACAGTCCACTGCCCAAAAATAGGTTTGAGGTTGGACAAAAGGAGAGCGCCGCTTTTGCGGCGGATAGGCGTTTGAACTCATCCTCGCTCAAGTGGATTCCGTGGGCAAACACTGATTTTTCTCCAACTAGCCCAGCGCGATCGTACACATCAAGATAGTTCTTACACTCCGGAAAAAGTTCGGCAACCCACTCTACTTCTTTAAGATTTTCGGAAAGATGTGTGTGCAGATAAACATCAGGAAATTCTTGCAGCAGTTTTCCGGCTAAACGCAGTTGTTCATGAGTGGAAGTAATGGCAAATCGGGGCGTAATTGCATACAGTAAACGACCGTTGTTATGCCATTTTTGAATCAGTTGTTTGCTCTCTTCGTAAGCAGTTTCGGGCGTGTCAGTCAGATAGTCAGGGGCATTTCGATCCATCAATACTTTTCCTGAAATCATTCGCAGGTTACGACGGCTCGCCTCCTCAAAAAAAGCATCAACCGATTGAGGATGAACGGTCGCAAACACCAAAGCAGTGGTGGTTCCATTCTTTAGCAATTCATCTAAAAATAGGGAAGCAATGGTTTGAGCATAAGCTTTATCTCGAAACTTTCGTTCTGTTGGAAAGGTATATTTATTGAGCCACTCCAGAAGCTGCTCTCCGTAAGCGGCAATCATTTCGGATTGCGGGTAGTGAATGTGAGTATCAATAAATCCCGGCATAATGATCTTGCCAGGATACGTTACGATTTCAACTTGAGAATATTTGGCTTGCAGATCAGCATACGATCCAAAGTCTGCGATCGCGCCCTTCTCCACAATCAGCAATCCGTCAGGAATATAGCGCACACTTTCTGCATCAGATACATAAAATGGGTCGTTCACAAAATCAAGAAAAGCGCCCCGAATTGCCTGAGGTGACTGACTGCTTGCTGACGGCATAAGCTTACTCAAAATCAATTACAGCTAATGCTTGTTTAGAGCGATTTTACTAGTGAAATAGAGCGATTGATCTACAGTTGTGAATCAGTTTATTCTCTCAATAGGTAGTGAAAAGAACAATCAAACCTTTATCAAGAAAATAGAATAAGGGGCTACAAGCGACCTCTAAATTTCACTAATGTAGGAATCATACTCAAATCCGGAGCGCTAACAGATGAGTTCATTCGATTCCGAGCGTCCCCCCAGCGATCCGTCTTACACTCGTTGGCAAGCCGCGATCGCTCGTTACTTCAGATTTGGCTATTACAAAACCAACTTTCGCACCGAGATTTTAGCGGGCATCACTACGTTTATGACAATGGGATACATCCTAGTCGTCAATCCGATTATTCTCTCAAATGCAATCTTTCTTCAAACATCGGGCGATTTGTTCGCTCAGCTTGCGGTTGCAACTGCGATCGCCGCCGCGATCGGTACATTTTGCATGGGCATGTTTGCCAACTACCCGTTTGGACTCGCTCCCGGCATGGGCACAAATGCCTTTTTCGCCTTCTCTGTCGTAATCGGACTCAAAATTGATTGGCGACTTGCGCTGTCCTGCGTGTTTGTTCAAGGAATTATATTCATCATTCTGACGTTCACCGATGTTCGGCGGTTGCTGATTACGGCGATTCCTGTTTCCCTCAAACACGCTACAGCCGGTGGAATTGGGTTATTCATTGCTTATATCGGCTTGTCGGGTGATGTCGCCGCAGGCGGGGCGGGACTGATTGTTGCCAATGACGCGACGAAGACAGCGTTTGGAACCTTCGCTCAGCCGAATACTCTACTGGCAGCAATAGGACTATTAATCACAGGAGCACTGGTAGTGCGACGAATCAGAGGGGCGCTGTTATTGGGAATTTTGATCACCGCGGGGCTTGCCTGGATCTTCGGAGTTGCACCCATGCCAACCGAATTGTTTGCCTTTCCAGAATTGCCAAAAGATATTGTCGGACACGCGATCGGGGGGCTATCTCGCCTGAATGGGCAGAACTTTATCGACTGGTTAGCCGTTCTGTTTGTGTTTCTGTTTGTGGACATTTTTGACACGATTGGCACCCTCACTGGCGTCGGAATGCGAGCAGGATATATCGGTGCTGATGGCGAGTTACCGAGAGCAAATAGAGCGCTGATGGCAGACGCCGTAGCAACCACCGTAGGTCCATTGGTTGGAACGTCTAGCGTAACGACATATGTTGAATCTGTAGCCGGGGTCATTGAGGGAGGCCGGACAGGATTTACAGCGATCGTCATTGCTGCGTTATTTGCGATCGCGCTATTTTTCATTCCGCTCTTCAAAGCGATTCCTGCTTTTGCGACAACTCCTACGTTGGTGATTGTGGGAGCCATGATGTTAGTGGAGGTGAGAGAAATCCACTGGGATGACATGGCAGAGACAATCTCAGCGTTTCTCACGGTTTTTATGATCCCACTCACCTACTCGATCGCAGAAGGATTAGCGATCGGCTTCATCACGTATCCAATCTTAAAAACGTTTCAAGGCAAGGCGCGGGAAGTTCCGATCGCCACTTGGATCATTGCGAGTATCTTTATTGCTCGGTTCGTTTTTATGACCTTACGATTTGGTCGCGGTTAGGGAGCCTGTAGGCAGGGCAATCTTTCAGAGCTTGGCAATGTCGATCGCATCACAAGCTATCTATCCTAAAAACCGCTTCAGTTGTTTATACACTTCATCGTCATTCCGCTTACCCACTAGGATGACTTCTACCAAGTCTTCCTCAGCATCAAAGCGATAAATAATTCGATATTCGCCACTGTCCACACGGTAGCATCCTGGATATCCGATTAACTCTTTGCTGTCTGCGGGTCGCGGATCGATATTAAGTGCTAATACTTTTTTAGCAATTTGGGCAACGATTTTCGGCTGTAATCCTTTTAGAAAATCGAGAACAGTCTCAAGACCATCTAGCTTTGCCATGCTACAAATCGCTACTTTCCAAATTCGCTAAACGTTGAAGCTCGGCTGTAAAAGTCTCCACACCTACCATCTGAGAATTTTTGAGCGCCGTTTCTGCTAGTTGACCCAATGCACGATCTTCTAAAGCCGTCAGTTTATCGAGCAACTGCTGGTAATTTTGAGCCGACATGATGACATAGCCCGGTTTAGATTCTTCCGTCAGCAGAATTGGCTCAACGGCAGCTTTCTCTAAAACTTCGTCTTGCAATTCACGAACTTCTTTCAGGGAATAGCTTTGCATGGTGGTACAAACCTGAATGTTCTTTAAGTATTGTACTTGGATGGTTTAAGCGATCGCTTAAATGAGGATTATCGTTTGAGCGACGACGAACTCAGCAATCGCGGTACTTCTCTTGAATTTCTTGACGGATATGCTGTGTTTCCACAATGATAGGAGCCTGTACTATTTCTCATGGCGTCGTTTACTACAATCATGCCTAATGAACAGATATAAAAGAGAAATTTCGACGCTATCTACTGCAATAGCATCTTTAGGCATTGGATCACTGGTATTGCTTTCTTGTATCGTTGCGTCCAATTGGTTAGCAGTTCAGCAGGATACTAAGACTACTGCTAAAGAGAAACTGAATGCATCATTAGAAACTTCAAAGGCTATTTTTGGTGGTCTAGGAACAGTTGCTACGATCACGGGTGGTGTCGTTTTATATCTGAATTTTAGGGTTGCTAGTAAGACTGTTGCGATCGCGGAGAAAAATTTGAATATTGCTAAAAAAAAGTTAGAGCAGGACGAAGAAAAATTTAAAGAAGAATCTGAACTCACAGAATCGCGCCTCATTACAGATCGTTTTTCAAAAGCGGTTGAACAATTAAGTACTGGCAGACCCGTAGAATGTCTAGGCGGAATCTTTCTGCTGGAGAGGCTTGCAAAAGATTCTCCCAACGATCAATGGACAATTATAAAGGTTCTCAATGCTTATGTTCGAGAGAAGCTTCCGCGCTCCTCCGATAAGACGCCCAAAGGCAGCATCTCAAACTATGACAAGCAGCAAATTCAAGAATTTTAAACGTTTTAGGAAGACGCCAGGTTGAGCTAAATCAAGAAGGACTAACGCTTGATTTAAGAAAGGCTGACCTTCGCGGATTCAATTTTCCCCCAGGCAGCAACTTTTCAAACGCTGATTTTAGGGGAGCTAACCTTGCAGGAGTTACTCTTAAAGAAGTTATTTTCACAAGTGCTAATCTTCGCGATGTTGATCTTGAAGGCGCTGACCTTGGAGAAGCTGATCTTATAAATGCAAGCTTGCATTATGCAAACCTTAATAGAGCAAAGTTGAATGGAGCCGAATTAAGGGAAGCAAAATTAAACGGTGCGTTTCTCTATGACGCTGACTTTAGCGACGCCATACTTAAAGGAGCCGACTTGAGTTGTGCGCATGTACAAGGAGCAGTATTTAGAGAGGCTGACTTAGAAGACACTATTCTTTCATAAACTATCTTTTGGGATAGTAAATATTGGGAGCACCGCCATTGGGACTGGGAAATGCAGTCAGCTTGGGAGGATCATGAAGCTGAAGAAAATGAGCGTTATAAAGAAGAGATAGCAGCTTATTTAGCTGAACACCCTGAAGCTAATAAGCCTGAGCAGAAATGGAAGCCTGACTTTAGACAATCAAAGAACCTAAAGAAGGAACAATTGACATCTCACGATTGCAAAGAGGGAGTCTATGATGAGCATCTTCGTCAAGCTCTAGGTTTACCCGATTACGATTCTAGTGAATTTAGAGATGGCAGTTAGTACACTCTTAAACCTTTAAACCTGCACTTGGAACCGTTTTTCAAAACAAGGCCCCAGAGCGCACATGATGCGATCGGGGGCTTAAACCTATTCGCTTAACTCAAATTAGCGAAGACCACCTGTAACAGATGAAGGAGACAGATCCGACCAAGATTGCTTCACCAAGTCTTGATCCGCCTGAACGCTACCGAGGTAATTACCCGCAGGCAACGATGGGAAGCGCTTGTAGGGCACAACATCCTCACCAAAGTAGCGATCGTACTCCGCACTATTCACCATTGTGTCTACCGCAGCCTTGAGACCTTGACCCGCTAGAATCTTGTTGTACTCACGGATCTCAGACTGAGTTGCCGGGGCGCGACCGAGCAAGTGACGGAACAAGAATTCAATCACCTTCGTATTCGGATACGGCGCATAGAAGCGACGGACATAGATCTCCGAGCCAGCTAATGTCTTAACAAACTCGCGAACCGAGATGTCGCCATTGCGGAGCTTACTTTCAAGATCCGATCGCTTGAACTGATCGGGAACTTGACCGCTAAACACATCCATCACCTGGCAGTAGATCGCGTTGATCACCAGTTCGCTTTCGCCCTGACCCATGCCCGGATTCATCCGGTAGATGCGAGCAGGCTTACGGCGAGTTGTGCCAACTCCCACCTCAACCGACTGACCCCCACCATTTGCGTGCGATCGACCCAATTCAATAAAGAGCGGCTTGCTCTTATCGATTTGTCGCGCTTGCGCCGCAATGTTTTGCATTGCCAGTGCCGTCATCGGCATCTTCGCCGCATCCATGCGAGATTTGGTCGGGGCAAAGCTGGGAACCTCAAGCTTCTTATCTTGCTTGGTCAGCTTGTTATACAAGGTCTGCGAGTTCGGGAAGTTTGCCGCAGGCAAGGTCAAGAAGCGGTTGTATGGAACCGTATCTTCCCCAAAGGTTTCGCCGTATTCTGCGCTTGAAACCATCGTATTGATAAAGCCCTTCAGACCTTGGGTTGCCAAAATCTGGTTGTACTTGCGAATCTCCTGCTGATCGAGCGGCGCACGACCTAAGAAGTGCTTCGTACCGAGTTCAATCACCTTCGTATTCGGATACGGTGTGTAGAACTCCTTGATGTATAGGCTAGACGAACCGAGCGCTTCGATGAATTCCTTCAGGCTGATATCGCCGTTACTGAGTTGACTTTCCAACACACTGAACTCATTCTGAGCGACATAGGGTGCAATATCCCGCTCAAAGACTTGGCGATACGCTGCACCGATTACGACAGCAAGGTTTGACTTGTCGCTCACTTGCGTCAGCTTGAAGACCTTGGTTTGTTCGCGCTTCTTGCTCACGCCCTGATTGACACGGAACTGAATGTCAGGTTCGGTTCGCATGTCGCTCACTGCACCGAGTTCCACAAAGCGTGGGGTCTCTTCGCGATCGATGCGCATTCCGGTATCGGAAATCGAGCCAACGCGGGTACTTCTTAACGAAACTCCACCTGGAGTTAGGTAGCGCTCGTAAGGAACAACATCTTCATTAAAGGTTTGGCTGTATTCATCACTATCGAGAATGGCATCGATCAGCGCATAGAAGCCTTTCTTCGAGCAGATATCGAAGTACTTATTGATTTCCTGACGACCGTAGGTAGGACGACCGAGCAACCGACGGTGGATGTACTCCACTGCCTTGGTGACGTAGAGCTTCTCCCAGTACAAACTGCGGAAGAGGTTCGACTTAGCAAGGCGACGAATAAACTCACGTACGGGAATTTCACCGTTTTCAAGTTTAATTTCATCAACCTTGAGCCGCTGACCCTCATACACAGCGCGTCCAAATACTTGCAGATACGCTGCCCGGATCACTGCTTGAGTCGAACTTTCCGAGAACTTAACGCTGACGCCTTTCGAGTCTCCGCCACGTTTCGCAAAGCTGCGCGTGTAGCTAGGAACCTGATCTAGCTTAAACACTTTAGGACCAAGTGTTCCAGGAGAAATGCCACGGGCCTCTGGATTGCTCAACTGGTTATTAATTCCCGGACCACGATTGATCAAAATCCGGCGGGTGTCCTTACCAAACGGCGCTGGGCGAGCGCTGGGGTTCTTAGTTTCTTTCGGGAAGATTGCACCAAATTGAATTTCGAGCGGATCGTTTCCAGACCCATAGACGTGCTGATCGGGTAACGGGCGATCGTAGGAGGCAAAGGTTGTAAGGAATTGAGGAACCTTGCGGAAAGGCGCACTGTAATTAAATAGGTCTTGCTGCGGACCCCAGTTGCGACATTCTTGGGCTTCCTGACCAAGACCACGTAGGTAGGGGACAGTTTCTTCCCCAAAATAATCGCTGTACTCCCGAGAATCGACCAGAGCGTCGACGAGCGCGTTGAGACCACCTGCCGAGACGATCGAGAAGTAGTTTTGCACTTCTTCTCGCGAGGACGGACCGCGACCGAGAATGTGACGGAATGCTAACTCTAAAGCTCGGCTGTTGATGTACGGCTCAAAGAAATTCTTCCGGTAAAGGGGTGACTTAGCGAGGCGGCGGATGAATTCCTTCATCGAGATCGTGCCTTGCTTCACCTTCGATTCGAGATCCGATACGCTGAGCGAGTAAGCGCGAGTAATATCTCGCTCAAACACCTGACGATAGGCTGCCTTCACGACATCATTCTTCTCGGTACTCGACAGACCGGGCTTCATCGCATATTTCGGACGGCGCTCGGCAGCGTTGAAATAGATTTGTGGCAGTTGCAGACCCTGCAAATCAGTGGAAGTGCGCGGACGCAGCTTATCGGATGGCGTCGGCGCTTTGAACTCACTGATCAGCACGTCAAAATACTGACTCACGATCGTGGCGGCTTCTTCGTCATTGCGGAAGTAGCTCATCGACGCCACTTTCATCTCTTGCAGGGCAACGACTGTCGCATCTCCAGAGCAGGCGTTTTCGATGATTTCGCGCAGACCACGCGTGTTGACGGCAATGATATTGGGATCTCCCGCTACGATCGCATAAGTTGTGTAGCGCAAGAACCAACTCATGTCTCGCAGCGACTTCGCCATGTTGCTCGGACCATAGCGCGATACGTTGATCGCCCGGAATCCGGGAGGAATTGCCCCAGCGCTAGGAGTCAGGAAGAAATTCCGAATGCCGCCAAATAAGCCGCCCCCAGACCCTTCTGCATAGGTCACAGTTCCGAGCTTCATGCCCTCCTCGGTGTTCATCGTTTTGCCTGCCATCGACTTCACAGGCTCTTCTTGTGGCTTTTCTAAAAAGGCCATCGGGGAACCCCCCGTGAAGATGCGATTTGCCGCACGAGACACGATTAGTTCGGCTTTTTGCGTCAGCAACTCAGCAATGCCTAGGCGCTTGGCCCCAGACCCGAAATAGCGAGTTAGTTCGTCTAACTCCCCCCTCTGGAGGAAACGGTCTTGCTGTTCAGCTTGCGAAATTGTTGCGACGGGGACTGTTTGGTATAGTTGCGGGCGTGCAACCGAGCTTCCACCACTTGCCTTAACACTCATTAGATTCCTAAAGCTCCCATTACGGATCGTTACTGTGTTAAATCTGACCAGCATGTCACCTGGCACTGTCGTTTTTTGCTAAATCACCATTCGCAAACAGCGTCAGCTTAAAAAAGTTAGTGGTAAACAAGTACTCAGGCGCGACCAGTTCATTCTTAGAGTAAAACGATTCGGTGACTAACACTCGATTATTAACAAGTGTGTAGAAAACCTGCGTTTCACTGCCTAACCATCATAAAAGGAGAGAAAACCTATATGAGAATAAATATAAGTTTTGTAACAATAGATGTAACAAAGTAATTGCTCGTCCGTAGTTGCGGCTAAGCGTAGGGAAAATTGGAAAATGGTGTTGTAATCCTTACTGACTGCCGCTGCGTTCTAGTTTAGGAGAGGATTAATGGCGAGAAACAAGAGATGTAAGCCTTCGCTCAATCATATTTGTCCGATCTGCTGCATTCTGCCGCCTCACATGAGCGATCAGATTGTTCTGAACGGAGATTCGACGCAAAAAGAATGGGCGCTGCAAAGTATTCGGGCGTCCGAGCAGTTTCGGGAGCGTCGTGCGATCGTTGGAGCACTTAACTTCAATGTGGCGATCGCAGGAGAAAAGCGCCGCACTATCTTTGACGCGGGTACGGGAACTGATCTTCCTGGAAAGCGAGTGCGCGGAGAAGGTGATCCACCAACCGGAGATGTAATGGTAGATGAAGCCTACGATGGATCAGGCGCAACCTACGACTTTTTCTACGACATTTTCGAGCGCAACTCGATCGATAGCTTCGGAATGCGCCTAGATTCTACAGTGCATTTTGATCAGAAGTATGACAACGCTTTCTGGAATGGAAGCCAGATGGTCTATGGTGATGGCGACGGAGAGTTGTTCAATCGCTTTACAATCTCGATTGATATTATTGGGCACGAACTAACCCACGGCGTTACGCAACACGAAGCTGGATTGGTCTATAAGGGACAACCGGGCGCGCTAAATGAATCCATGTCCGACGTGTTTGGCAGCTTGATCAAGCAGCGTACCTTGAATCAGACTGCCGAAGAAGCGGATTGGCTGATCGGCGCAGGACTTTTAACTGACAAGGTAGACGGCACGGCGTTGCGATCGATGAAAGCGCCCGGAACGGCTTACGACGATAAAGTGTTGGGCAAAGATCCTCAGCCTGCGGATATGAGCAAAATTTATACCGGAAAAGCAGACAATGGAGGCGTTCATATCAACTCTGGAATTCCCAATCGCGCCTTTTATCTAGCAGCCAGCGAGATGGGCGGCTATGCTTGGGAGAAAGCCGGAAAAATTTGGTACATCGCGCTGACCGATCGGCTGCGATCGCAATCCAACTTCAAACGTGCTGCTAATACGACGGTGACGATCGCGGGTGAGTTGTACGGACGCGACAGTGATGAAAAGAAAGCCGTTCAGAATGCTTGGAAGACAGTCGGGGTGATTTAGTAGAGTTTGAACTGAGATGAAGACACTGGGATGAAAACATGAGAAAAGCAGTGTTATGCGCTATTGTTGCGGTACTTCTACTTCTTTCTTGTTCATCCCTTCATTCGTCTATGCGTGTCACCTTTGAGCGGAGTGGTGGATTTGCTGGATTGATCGTGACAACCTCAGTAGACACGGCAACCTTACCTGCTACTGAAACCGAGCAACTCCAGCATCTTGTTCAGTCGGCAAACTTTTTTGGATTGCCCGCCGAGATCCCGGCTGCCCCACAACCGGATCGGTTTCAGTATGAGATTACGATCGAAGATGGCAACCAGCACCACACGGTGAGAGTTGGAGAGGCAAGTGTTCCTGAATCGTTGCGTCCGTTGTTGAACTGGTGCATGGAAAAAGCACGGCGCGGTTAGTAGAATGCCCTCTCCCTGCGAGAGGGCATTTCAGGAAATCCAAGATTGATTAGGTTCTACGACGCTAGCCCAACTAACTTGGCGCTCAAGTCCCACATCTTCTTAGCTTTGTTGTCGTCACTCGCTTCATCAGACACTTCCTGCACAAATGACTGACGCCCTTGCTTCTGGCGATTGCCCCAACTCCAATACACACCAGACGTGTTGTACTCAGGATTGGCAACCACTTCTGCCACGCGATCGCCCGCTAATTCTTCAGAAACATATCCGCCCGTGATGTTCTTCTGAAACCACGGAAAGATCTTCTGGAACAACGGGTAGCTGTTGCGGAACAGGGCTGTTGTCGCGACGCATCCCGGATAGAGAGAACTGAAGGTGATGCCCGTTGAGTCGTGATACCGACGGTGTAACTCTCGCATCGTCAGCACGTTACACAGCTTACTGTCTTTGTAAGCCTTGCCTGCTTTAAACGGCTTGCCGTCAATCATTGCGATCGGCGCTTTAAAGCCTGCCTCAAAACCTTTGAGATCACCTAGGTCGGGAGGTGCAGGAATCGGAATCTTACCGCCCAGCTCCTTTGGATTGGCGGTTACAGTACCCAAAATAATCAGCCTCGGCTCTTGAGCGCCAGACTTTTGCAAGTCCTCTAGCATGAGGTTACACAAGAGGAAATGTCCGAGATGATTGGTCGCAACGCTTAATTCATATCCATCGACGCTGTATAACGGTTCTTTTAATAACGGCATGTATACAGCAGCATTGCACACTAAAACATTTAGAGGTCTACCGCTTTCCCTAAAGTTTTTCACAAACTGCCTAACACTCGTTAAGCTAGCGAGGTCGAGATGCATAATTGTGTAGCTGTCGGGCGGCATCTCAAGCGCTTGAACTGCTTTCTCCGTTTTCGGAAGATCTCGACATGCCATGATCACATGCCATTGCCCTGTCTGCGAAAGCGCTCTTGCGGCTTGCAAACCGACGCCTGATGATGCGCCTGTAATGACAACCGTTGACTTTCGATCCTGTTCCATGCTGCCTAAACTCCACCAATAAGCGCAAGTGATTACCTTTAGGATCTCATACCGTGGGTGAGTCGAGGGACGTGATTCTAAATGAAAGATTTCTAGAATTTGTGCATCCGATTAGCCGCGATCGCCGTACTACAAATGTTCATAACTATTCCCAGTTTGTCGTTTGTGTTCAATAATGTGACTACCCTCTTGAGCGCGTTGCGTTGGCGGTTCATTTGAGTTTCACTATTGTGCATCATGCAGTTTGAGTCATCTAGTAGCCCCGATAGTTCCTCTCAACAAACTGATACGGAACTCTACCGTTTGTTGAGGGCCGGACGGGCGGATGTTCTAGGAATTCTCTATGATCGTCATGTAGGACTAGTCTATGGAACGGCACTCAAAATTTTGACTGATCCTCAAGAGGCAGAGGACTTGACTCAAGACATTTTTCTAATGCTGGCTAAAAAATGTTCCTACGATCCGGCTCGCGGGTCACTAAGAACGTTTCTGGCGATTTTGACGCGATCGCGCTCGATTGACCGGCTGCGATCGCGCACTAGCTCTCGCGAATCCTTGAGACGATGGCAGACAAACCAATCTCCAGAGGGTGGGGTCGATTCTCCCTCAGAGTATGCCTCTCAACTCGAACAGTCTCAGGAAGTACAGGCCGCCCTCACGCAGCTTTCTAGCGATCAGCAGCAAATTTTGCGATTGGCTTACTACGAGGGGCTGAGTCAGTCTCAGATTGCTGAGCAACTCAATTTGCCTTTGGGCACCGTAAAAACCAGAGCCCGGCGGGGGCTAATTAAGCTGCGCCAAACGCTCACAGATTACACGAGGTAAGCATTTACTATGGCTGGGCCGCTGCCGTCAGAACAAATAGAGCTACTAGTTGCAGGCTATGTGTTGGGAGATTTGGATGCTGAAGAGGCAGAAGAATTTCAGCGGCTCTTGGCGACCGATCCTACGATCGCGCAAGCCGTCGCGCAAATGCAAGATGCGCTAGAACTCTCCTTTGCGCCGTCCGAGGCTGCGCCGCCTGCTCACCTGCGTGATGCCATTCTCAATGCCAATCGGGCTTCCCATGCCAATCGGGCTTCGGCTGATCCGAGTCCGTCCTCTGGCCGTAAATTTCCGATTCGGCTCAGACAAATCTTAGAACTTCTAGCAGCAGGGCTAATTATTGCTCTAGCCATCAATAACTATCAGCTGCGGCAATCTCAACAAGCGTCTCAAAGTCCAGTCCAGCCTCAAAATAGATTGACTTACGCACTGCGCAGCACAACTCCGGATCTACCAGCCGCCGCTACAGTTGCGGTCGATCCCAAGAGCCTGGAAGGAACGCTAACGGCGAAGAATTTGCCTCCTTTACCTCCAGGAAAGGTCTATGCTCTGTGGACAGTTCTGAAGCCAGGAGCGCCTTTCACCACCGATTCGCAAAATGCGATTTTAACGGATGTGTTTCAAGTCGATGCTCAAGGAAATGCCGCTCAAGCTCTTGCGGTGTGTGATGTTCATCGTTCTAGAGAATGGGTTGCCGCTGTTGCTGTCACCGTAGAGGATGCTGCTGCGCCTCAAAAGCACCAGAGTAAGCCCATTTTAGTGGCAGCTTTATGAAATTTGTCGATTCGCAAGGCTCCCCAAACCGCGTTAGCTTAGAGAGGATGGTTTGACGGAGTTTACAAGCATGGATCAGCCACTACACGTTGTGGTGATCGGGGGTGGAGCGGCAGGATTTTTTGGCGCAATTGCGTGTGCCAACTCCAATCCTCAAGCTCATGTCACCATTTTAGAAGCTGGGCATCAGTTCCTCTCGAAGGTTCTAATTTCAGGTGGCGGACGTTGCAATGTGACGCACGCCTGCTTTGAGCCAGCCTTGCTGGTACAACATTATCCAAGAGGCGGAAAAGCATTGAGAGGGGCGTTCTCGCAATTTCAAGCGCAGCATACGGTGGACTGGTTCCGCGATCGCGGCGTTGCCCTCAAGACCGAAGCCGACGGACGGATGTTTCCCGTGACCGATGATGCCCGCACAATCGCCACCTGCTTGATCGACCAAGCTAAATCATTAGGCATCACCCTCCGACTTGGTGCGGCAGTAAAGTCGGTTGTAAAAAAAGATGATGGATTCAAACTAGAGTTACGTTCAGGTGAAATCCTGAGCGCCGATCGCGTTTTGATTGCCACAGGCAGCAATCCAAATGGACATCAGTTTGCGCAAGCGCTAGGACATACGGTTGAACCACTTGTTCCATCCCTGTTCACCTTTAATGTAGTGGATGAGCGCTTGCAAGATCTTGCAGGCGTAGCGGTTGATCCAGTTCGATTGCGGCTGCAAACAGAGGACAGCAAAACGAAGCTAGAGCAGACTGGAGCCTTGTTAGTAACACATTGGGGCTTAAGCGGTCCGGCGGTGCTAAAACTGTCGGCTTGGAGTGCAAGATTTCTGCATCAGCATCACTACCGAGCTACGTTGCAGATTAATTGGTTGCCGCAGCACAATCCCGAAACGTTGCGACAAGAGCTAACGGCAGTGAGAAACCAAATTTCGAGAAAAACGATCGCGGCAAATTGTCCGGTGATGATTCCTCGCCGCCTTTGGGAGAAACTCGTTGCCAGTGTTGGCATCGATCCCGAAATGCGTTGGGCAGAACTTTCTAATAAAACAATGGCAGCCTTGATTGGAGAACTCACGCAAGGCAGTTATGCGATCGCGGGCAAAGGCGTCTTTAAAGAAGAATTTGTCACCTGTGGCGGTGTTAGTTTGAAGGAGGTCAGCTTCAAAACGATGGAAAGCCGATGCTGCTCTGGACTTTATTTTGCAGGAGAAGTATTAGATATCGATGGGGTAACGGGTGGATTTAACTTCCAAAGCGCATGGACGACGGGTTGGTTGGCAGGACAAGCCATGAGTCAGTAGCTAAAAACTAGCTTGCTAGCATTGCTGTACGCTTTAATGCTCAAAAGTGCTACTCAGAATAATTTTGCGATGCCCGAAATGGGGGAGCAATTTACTCAACAACATCTCAAAAAGCGGGCAGCGAGAATCGAACTCGCATCAATAGCTTGGAAGGCTATGGTTTTACCACTAAACTATGCCCGCGAACGTCTTTAATTCGCTGTTTGTCATAATAGCACAGTTTACTACTACATTCCTACCCCCACGACCTTACTGCTTGAATACTCCTACCAGCCTTCTGATGTTTTGACTTTACCTACATCTCCATTCTGACTGTATCATTTCTAAATTAATTCGCTAAAATGGCAGTCAGTGAGAGCAGTAGTTTTGCTTGTCACTAAATTTCGTGAAATTCAGTCGTTTCATGAGAAGTGGGGGACACCCACTTTTTTTATTTGGAGGGTAATCTGTCGATGGCGCATCCTTTAATTCCCCAAATTCTGGATCTAGCTGCTCCGGTAGCTCAGTCATTGGGCTTAGAAGTGGTGACAGCCGTATTTCATACCCATCAGAGTCCGCCTGTTTTGCGGGTTGATGTGCGGAATCAAGAGGACGATACAGGACTGGAAGATTGCGAACAGATGAGTCGCGCTCTAGAAGCAGCTTTGGATGAGTCCAATTTGATTCCTGATGCTTATGTTTTAGAGATTTCAAGCCCTGGAATTCCAAACTCGCTGACAACTGACCGGGAATTTACCTCATTTCGGGGGTTTCCAGTTATCGTTACGACCTCTGAGCCCTTCAATCATCGAGCCGAATGGAGCGGCAATTTAGTGCGCCGAGACGAGGATGCAGTTCACATCAACTTAAAAGGACGCTCGATCGCAATTCCTCGTTCTTTAGTGAAAACGGTTCACTTGGCTGATGGCGAAGAGTAACTCTTTCTAACAACTCAATACTACGGAGATTAATTTTATGTCAATGGTCGCTTTGCCCGGACTCAAAGACATGATCGATGGCATCAGTCGCGATCGCAACCTGCCTAAGCTATCGGTTCAAGCTGCCCTGCGTGAGGCGTTGATCAAAGGCTACGAGCGCTTCCGTCGGACTCAGAAGATGGATAGCAATCTGTTTGATGAAACCTATTTTGATAACTTCGAGGTTGAGCTAGACATCGAAGAAGAAGGTTTCCGCGTGTTGGCAACGAAAACGATTGTCGATGAAGTTCAAAATCTAGATCACGAAATCGGGCTAAAAGAAGTTCAGGAAGTTGCAGCTGAAGCTCAAACTGGAGATACGGTTGTGCTAGATGTTACACCTGATCAAGGCGAGTTTGGGCGGATGGCCGCCATTCAAACCAAGCAAGTCTTGGCTCAAAAACTGCGGGATCAACAGCGCAAATTGGTGCAAGAAGAATTTCAAGATTTGGAAGGCACTATTCTTCAGGCAAGGGTATTACGCTTCGAGCGGCAGTCGGTGATCATGGCGGTCAACAGTGGCTTTGGTCAGCCCGAAGTTGAGGCAGAACTGCTCAAGCGGGATCAACTTCCCAACGATAACTATCGGGCGAACGCCACCTTCCGAGTGTATCTCAAGAAAGTGAGTGAAGGCTCTCATCGCGGCCCTCAGCTTTTAGTGTCTAGAGCGGACGCAGGCTTGGTCGTCTACCTATTTGAGAACGAAGTTCCTGAAATTCAGGACGATGTCGTGCGAATTGTAGCGGTGGCGCGAGAAGCCAATCCTCCGTCTCGCTATGTCGGTCCTCGGACCAAAATTGCAGTAGATACCTTAGAGCGAGATGTCGATCCCGTGGGTGCTTGTATTGGAGCACGCGGTTCTCGAATACAAGCCGTGGTGAATGAATTACGAGGCGAAAAAATAGACGTGATTCGATGGTCGCCTGATCCAGCTACCTATATTTCCAATGCATTGAGTCCTGCACGTGTGGATGAGGTGCGTTTAGTTGATCCCGAAGGGCGACAAGCACACATCTTAGTCGGAGAAGATCAGCTGAGTCTCGCGATCGGTAAAGAAGGTCAAAACGTCCGACTCGCCGCACGGCTGACGGGCTGGAAAATTGATATTAAAGATAGCAAGAAGTACGACGCAGAAGCAGAAGGCGAGAAGATTTCAGCCGCGATCGAAGCCCGTCGTCAGGCGCAAGAAGCCTACGAGGAGGAGGAAGAATATTTGGATGAGGCTGACGAAACGCCTGAAACCGAGCCTCAAGAACCGCTTGTGGAGGTTGCTGCTCAAGGGGAATTGGAGTCAGAGTAGTGCTTTGTTAAGCAAAGGGTGAGGGACGCCTACGGTGACACTTCGCAAACAGGGAGAAAACTAGTCTTGATTCTTATTGGATCCCTCCTTGCGAAAGTGGAGCATTACCCTCCCTCATCCCTCCGGTTCTCTTCTGCCATCATGCTGCCAAACTACCGTCGCTGTATCAGTTGTCGCAAAGTTGCTCCGAAAGAAGCCTTTCTTCGAGTCGTCCGCCTCTATCCTTCCCATGAGATTGCGTTGAATCAGGGAATGGGACGATCGGCGTACTTATGTCCACAGAGTGGCTGCCTTCAGATTGCCCGTAAAAAAGATCGGCTCAGCCGTGTTCTAAAAGCTCCTGTTCCTGAGTCCGTTTATCAAGCGCTTACACAGCAGCTTGAGTCTCACCCACTAGTTAAGCGTCAGCAGTTGGGCAATGATAGACCTACGATAGAATAAAGGCAGCATCCTAGAAGCAAACTGTCGCCCAACACTCGCTATAATTGCGAAACTTAATAGACCAAAACAATCGAGACGCTAAGATGATCTCAAAATCGCTGATACAATCTATCCGTCTTTCATTCGTCTAGAATTCTAAAGTAGAGTGAAATTCTAATGGTGTGAGATAGGCTAGTCTGTAGAAGGCTGCTTAGCTAAAATCTTCTGGGCGGCTTTCAAGTTAAGTTTCTTACAGGCTTCATTTGCGAAGCCACTGCCACCAACTGATCAAATCAAATGTCGTTTTAGTCAGAACAGAAGGCAACTTATGTGACAACACGTGGATCGAACGAGGGAAGAGTGGATGAACAACGGCAAAGTCAGAATTTACGAGCTATCGAAAGAATTGAATTTGGACAATCGAGATATTCTTGCTATTTGTGAACAACTAAATATCGCAGTCAAAAGCCATAGCAGCACCATCAACGAGACGGAAGCCGAGCGCATCCGGTCTGCGGCAGAAAAATACGCCGCCAGCCATCCTGCTTCGACGAAGGCGCCTCCTGCCCGTCAAGCCGCCCATTCCCCATCTGTCGATTCTAGAAAGAAAACGCCCTTGAATATTCAGAAGAAACAGCAAATTTTAGAAATTCGCCGTCCGATTACCCGCTCAGCCCCACCTGAGCAGGCTCCCGAATTGCGATCGCCCTCTGCTCCTCAACCTCCAGCGGCACAAGCTCCAAGCGCTCCTGCTAAACCCAGTGAGCCAAGCCGCCCACCCGTGGCCGCTAATCCGCCTGCCGCTGCTAAGCCACCTGCCGCTGCTAAGCCACCTGTGGCCGCTAATCCGCCTGCTCCAACTCCAACCCCGGCTTCAGTGGTGGAGCCTGAGCCCGTTGATGAAGCGCCTCTTCCAGTCGAGGAAGTGCCTCCAGTTGCCCCAGCTGCTGTTGAGCCTCAGCCCGTAGCTCCTCAACCCGCCCCAGAAGCCCGGAAGCAGCCTTTGGCCTCTCCTCCCCCTCGTCCGGCTCCCCCATCGCGACCGGGCTTGAATAGCAAGCCAATTCTGAAGCGCGATCGCCAGCCTGAAGCAGTTGAGAGTGCTGAGGCTCCGCAGGAGGGACGCAATCAGCGGGATACCGCTAGACCCCAACGATCTGCAGCTCCAAATGGCAAACGTCCGGGTCAACCCGCAAAGCCTGCTGAAGGGGCAAGACCTCAGCAAGTGGTTGAATTGCGTCGCCCTAAACCGATGCAGGCAGGTAGCGAGGATATCCAAGATGGGATTTCCGTGATTCAGCCGATTCTGAAGGCAGATCGCCCGGTTAAGCCCCCTACAAGTCCTCAAGAGGCGGCTGAGCTTCAGCTCAATCGTCCGACTCCTCCTAAACCTAAGCGCGGGAAGGTTTGGGAAGACGAGGAGGAAGAAAACCAAGAGTCAGCGAAAGCCCCGGCCAAAGGGAAGCGTCGTGCTCAGCCTCGAATTGATGAGGATGATGATGATCTCGATTTGCTGGATGAAGAAGATGCAAGCGGTGTGACGTCTACTCAGGTCAGCCTGTCGTTAGCGCGTCCTGCTAAGCCTAAAGGCTTACCGGGCCAGCCAGCTAAGCCCGCTGCGATCGCAGCACCAACCCAGCGCAAAAAGGGAGGAAGCAGCCTTCGTGATCGTCGCGATCGCCGTAACCAGGAAACTAAGGTTGAGCGGCCAGAGATCATCGAAGTCACAGGTGGTCTAACTGTGCAAGAGCTATCCAATTTGTTGGCAGTCTCTTCGACTGAAATCATCACGAAGCTCTTCATGAAGGGAACGGCGGCAACGATTACCCAGACTTTGGATGTCGAGACTATCGAAATGATTGCCGAAGAGTACGGCATTCTGGTCGAGAAGGGTGAGAAACAGGCTGCCGCTAAGAAAGTGACCGAGATGGTCGATGCCTCCGATCGCGAACTGCTTCAACGGCGTCCTCCGGTGGTCACGATTATGGGTCACGTTGACCACGGTAAAACAACCCTCCTTGACTCGATTCGTAAAACGAAGGTGGCGCAAGGTGAAGCGGGTGGAATCACTCAGCACATTGGAGCCTACCACGTGGATGTCGAGCATAACGGCAAACCGGAACAGGTAGTGTTCCTCGATACGCCGGGACACGAAGCCTTCACGGCTATGCGGGCACGCGGTACGCGAGTCACAGACGTTGCCATTCTAGTTGTAGCTGCCGATGATGGGGTTCAGCCTCAGACAATTGAAGCAATTAGTCACGCGAAGGCGGCAGAAGTGCCGATCATCGTGGCGATTAACAAAGTCGACAAAGAAGGCGCTCAGCCCGATCGCGTCAAGCAAGAACTCACAGAATACGGTTTGGTACCGGAAGAGTGGGGCGGTGACACGATTATGGTTCCCGTCAGCGCAATTACAGGGGATAACCTCGATACGCTGCTCGACATGATCCTGTTGGTCTCTGAAGTCGAAGATCTCTATGCCAACGCTGACCGAGCCGCTAGAGGAACGGTCATCGAGGCTCACCTTGATAAGGCGAAAGGTCCGGTTGCCACCTTGCTGATTCAGAATGGAACGTTGCGAGTCGGTGACATTTTAGTCGCTGGTTCATCGCTAGGTAAGGTCCGGGCAATGGTTGACGATCGTGCTCAGCGTGTCCAAGCTGCCTCTCCTTCCTTTGCGGTGGAAGTTTTAGGCTTGGCTGACGTTCCAGCTGCGGGAGATGAATTCGAGGTCTTCCCAGATGAGAAACAGGCGCGGGCAGTCTCGTCGGCGAAAGCGGATGAACAGCGTCAGTCGCGGCTATTGGCAGCAATGTCGTCTCGCCGCGTCAGCTTGAATACTCTGTCTGCTAAGGCTCAAGAAGGCGAACTGAAAGAACTCAATCTCGTTCTCAAAGCGGACGTACAGGGTTCTGTCGAAGCAATTCTGGGATCGCTAAGGCAACTGCCACAAAATGAGGTTCAAGTCCGGGTTCTGTATGCGGCTCCGGGTGAAGTCTCTGAAACGGACGTTGACTTGGCGGCGGCGAGTGATGCAGTCATTATCGGCTTCAACACAACGCTGGCAACGGGAGCACGTCAGGCGGCAGATCGAGCAGGGGTCGATGTGCGAGAGTACAACATCATCTACAACTTGCTCGATGATGTCCAAGGTGCGATGGAAGGTCTGCTAGAACCTGAACTGGTTGAAGAACCATTGGGTCAGGCGGAAGTTCGTGCCGTCTTCCCGGTAGGTCGCGGGGCAGTTGCAGGTTGCTATGTGCAGTCTGGTAAGCTGATTCGGAACTGCAAGGTGCGAGTGCATCGGGGTAATCAGATGCTTCACGACGGCAACTTGGATTCGCTTAAGCGGATGCGAGAAGACGCACGTGAAGTCAATTCTGGTTACGAGTGTGGTATTGGTTTAGATAATTTCAACGACTGGAAGGAAGGCGATATTATCGAGGCTTACCGCATGGTGACGAAGCGTAGAACATTAGCCAGATAGATTGGATTCTATAACTTGTAGCCCACAGTCTGATGTCACTTGACGCAGGTTGTGGGCTACAAGCTTTTAGTACGTTTAGAAATCCGAATTGTGTAGTGTGGCGGCTAATGCCGTGCTGAGAAGTCAAGCTTGCGGAACATACGTTTGAGGACCTGCTCGACCGAGTTTTGGGTGATCCAAAGCTGCGCGCTCCAATTTCTGAGCTTGTGTAACGTTTTGCAACTAGAGTGGCGATTTGTAATTCGCGCGGCGTGAGTTGGCGAACGGAAGAAATGCCGAGTTGCGTTTCCTTCGGAGTTGCGCTTTGCGCTAATTGCGCTTCTTCTAGGGTTGTACTTTGCTCTGATCGCATCCTATTCATTGTTAGGTCCGGATCGGTGCGATCGCAATCGAAGCTCAGTCTAGAAACTTTTCCATCACATGATTGGTGAATTGTTCTCCCCGACGGGCAACCTGCTGTTCTCTAACCGTCGAGAATCCCACGCGCTGGAAAAACGGCTTTGCTGTAATGCTCACTTCAGCAAACAACCGATTTAACCCAATTTCTAACGCTTTTGCTTCAATTGCCTGATAAATCTGATTGCCTACGCCGCACCGCTGATAGGTCTTGTGAACGTAAAAGCAGTCGATGTGACCATTCGCTTCTAACTCTCCGAAACCAATGATTGTGCCTGCTGCATCGGCCACAAAGGTATATTGGGCAGAACAAATTTCAGCCCAGTTTCTAAAGTAAATGTCTTCTGGTGCCCATGCTTGGATCTGAGCATTCGAGTAGTCACGAATGTTAATTTCGCGCACGGTTTGATGGAATAACTGTGCGACTTGTTCAGCGTCTTGCTTATGAAATAACCGTATCTCGAATGCTTCATGCATGACTTCCCATCTCAGTGATTGGACTAGTGACGGTGGGCACGAACAGTTTGATTTCTCGCAAAAATCTTCAGCGCGTAGCTACGTTGCCTTCATGAAATTCTTGATGTCACGTTGCCGAAGAACGAATAGATTAAGCTGGACAACTTAATCTATCGCTACGTCTGCTGTTTCGTTCTCAAGCGCGATCGCTACTCTTCAGCATCATCTGTGGCACTGCCATAGAGAATCGGAAGACTAACATTCGTGATGCGTTCCGTTTTGCCAAGTTTGACAATGCGATCGCTCTTGTCATCTTTCCGACTCACTTCAACCGCATCAACCTCAATTCGCGCTAGATGATTTTCGTTCGTTAACAGAAACACCAGCGCTTCCGGTAGCACCGCAACAATGCCAGCGAGCATATCTGTCTTATTCTCAAACTGGAAGACTTGAGTACCAAGCTCTCCTGTATTGGCACGACGCAGCGATCCGATCGCCATTTTTTTGGCATAGCCCTGTTGCGACACCATCAGAAACGTATCGGCTTTCGTCGCGATCGCCCATCCGACGATCGTTTCTTTCTTCCCAACGCGCATTCCCATGTTGCCTTGCGCCGTGCGGCTGGCGATCGCAACTTGCTCATCCATAACTTCAAAGCGCAACACTCGCCCATTCGACGTTGCTAACACAACCTGCTCACCCAACTGCACTAAGCTAACGCCCAACAGCTGATCATCTTCTTTGAGTTTGAGAACGGTCAGCCCGCGTCCGGTAAGGTCAGCAAATTCAGAAAGCGCTAAGCGTTTGATTCGTCCTTGCCCAGTGAGGAGTAAAACAGATTGCTCATCGAGGGTTTCTGGCAAAATGAATGCCCCTGCGATCGCGTCTGGAGCGCCTTGTGCGGCGGCGGGTAGGAGCGTGACTAAGGGAGCTCCTTTCGATTTGCCCGTGG
The DNA here is from genome assembly GCF_059501405.1 of Myxacorys sp. NCBI lineage: Bacteria > Bacillati > Cyanobacteriota > Cyanophyceae > Leptolyngbyales > Leptolyngbyaceae > Myxacorys > Myxacorys sp. The sequence goes on along the minus strand of NZ_JCACCM010000015.1, from coordinate 17,738 downwards.
CTTGCGGAATATCACGCACTTTGATGGGATACGCTTTTCCGCTGCGCGTAAACACAACCAGCGTTTCTTTCGTGGTTGTAAATTGCGTCTGCGTGGCGAAATCGTCTCCGTCTTCTAGTCCGGCAGTGGCTGTATCATCATTGCGATTGCGATTTTGGCGTTCGTAAGATTTGGGCGTCATCCGCCGCACGTATCCCCGTTGCGTAATTTCGACAACGGTTTCTTGAACGTCTTCCTCGAAGTCAAATGACAGCGTGAAATTGGGAGATGCAGCGGCAGCGGACTGGATAGCGGTCGCTGCTGCTGGTTCGTCGCTACTGCGTTCTTTGAGGGTGAGAATGCGTGTGCGGCGATCGTCGCCATATTGTTTTTTAAGCGATCGCAGGTCTTTCTTCAGAGCTTTGAGCAGTTCGCGGCGATCGCTGAGCAGTTTGTTTAATTCCGCCATCTTTGTCGCGAGTTCGTCCCGCTCGGTTTGCAAGCTTTGATGCTCTAGGGCAGTCAGTCGTCGCAATGGCATTGAGAGAATGGCATCGGCTTGGCGATCGCTGAGATCCAATCGCTCTTGTAGCTGAAGTTTTGCGGTGCTGCCATCTGGGGCATGACGCAGAATGTCGATCACCTCATCCAGATTTGAAAGTGCCGTTAAGCGACCTTCGACAATGTGAAGCTGATGCTCCGCTTGCTCAAATTCGTGACGATATTGCCGAGTCAGCGTAACTTCCCGAAAGTCGAGAAAGCCTTGCAGCAACTCCCGCAACGTCATTTGCTTCGGCTGCCCGTTTTCGATCGCCAGCAGAATGACGCCGAAATTGCTTTGCAGAGCCGTTTGACGGTAGAGATAGTTGAGAATTTTGTGAGGATTAACATCCCGACGCAGTTCGATCACAACGCGAATGCCATCGCGATCGCTCTCATCGCGAATGTCGCCAATCCCTTCGAGCTTCCCTTGATTGACCAAATCCGCAATTTTCTCGATCAGACTAGCTTTATTGACCTGATAGGGCAATTCTGTGATGATAATCGCCGTTCTTCGGTGTTTGCCGCGCCCGACGTTCACTTCTTCCATGCTGGTGACGCCCCGCACCGGCACACTACCCCGACCCGTGAGATAGGCTTCTCGAATGCCACTCGTTTCGATGATTTCTCCGCCTGTCGGAAAGTCAGGACCGGGAATCAACGCTAGCAAATCGTCATCACTAATGGTTGGACGATCGATCAGCGCCACTAAGCCGTCTACCACTTCGTTCAAATTGTGAGGCGGGATGTTGGTCGCCATACCGACCGCAATTCCTGAGCTTCCATTGAGCAGCAGGAACGGCAGTTGAGCTGGAAGTACCGTCGGCTCTTGCTGAGAATTATCAAAGTTGCCAACAAAATCGACCGTCGCTTCTCCAATGTCCGTCAGCAATCCTTCGTTCCCGATCGCCGCTAAGCGCGTCTCGGTATACCGCATCGCCGCAGGCGGATCATTATCCACGGAGCCAAAGTTACCATGACCTGCCAGCAGCGGATAGCGACTTGAGAAGTCTTGCACCAGCCGTACCAAGGCGTCATACACAGATTGATCGCCGTGGGGATGATATTTACCTAACACGTCGCCAACAACGCGGGCACACTTGCGGTAGGGGCGGTCTGGGGTTAATCCTAGCTCGTGCATGGCATACAGAATGCGGCGATGGACGGGTTTTAATCCATCGCGCACGTCGGGTAACGCGCGACCGACGATCACGCTCATGGCGTATTCCAAATATGACTGCTGCATCTCCGTGTGTAGGGCAGTCGTGATAACCTGTCCTGTTGGGAGAATATTTAATTGTTTCGCCATGAGTCCTGTCCCTTCGTTCCGAGCTTTAGAATACGGTGCTGCAACTTCAGTGTAGTCATACTTATCCGGATTGCGTCCCTTAAGCGGTGATATCCGTTATAGGCTGAGAGCGCTTATTTTGCTTCATCAGTTGTTTTAGTGGTTTGTTTGAGTTTTAGTGGTTTGTTTGAGAATGTTGCCTGAAACATCGTGGTCTTGAAAATTGTGTATCGCCCATAGAGGCTCACCTCATGAAAACGGTTCTGATTGTAGAAGACGATTTGATCAATGCGCGGGTATTCTCGAAAATTTTGACGAAGCGGGGTGGTTTAGCGGTCAAGCATACCGAAAATGGGGATGAAGTGATCCAAATTGCTCAGTCCGGTGAAGCGGACATCATTTTGATGGATGTCTCCCTCGCTCGGAGTGCCTATCAAGGAAAATCGGTGAATGGTATTCAGCTGACTCAACTGCTGAAGGGCGATCCACAAACGGCTGACTTGCCAATTATTTTGGTAACAGCCCATGCAATGGAGGGCGATCGCGAGAATTTCCTTCAGCAAAGCGGGGCAGATGACTACATTTCAAAACCAGTGGTCGATCATCAGGCGTTTGTCGATCAGATTGTGGCGTTGCTGCCAGCAGAATAAGGTTAGGCATGAGATGCAGAGGATAAAGTAGAACGTACTTTAGTACTACTCTAAGCGTTTTTGGCAAAATCGCAGAAGATTATCTAGGGCGGCAAGATAATTGAAGATTGCTGGCGGCAGTTGGACTTACGGCTGAGCAAGCCGCGATCGCGCTGGGTACGCTGTTGAATCGACTGCCATTGCCAGTAAATGTTGATCCATTGTTTCTGGTGCAGAGAAATCAAGTGCGATGCAATGCAGCTCCTTTTGGATGTCCTGACATTAGACTAAGCAGGGCTGCAATTACTTCTGCACGTTACTTCTTCAATGGACAGACCAGAATAGTAGAATGACCAAATCGAGGAACGAGATTGTCAAGGCCCGATGAATTAGCTTATGAAATTTCAGCGTACTTCTTTAATTCTGGTCTTTCTAGCGATCGCGCTCGGTGGATTTGTTTACTATCAAGAGTTTAGACAGCCCAAGCCAGACGAAGCTCAGTCCACATCAAAGCCTATTTTTAACTTCAAAGAGGCAGATGTCACTAGCTTTACGGTAAAAACCTCGAAGCAACCTACGCTGGCATTTGAGCGGAAACCGGGAGTCGTGCCTTCGGTTTGGCAGATGACTGCCCCACAAACAACGCAAGCCGATGATGGCGCAGTGGCATTTTTGCTGAATTTATTAGCAACGGGGCGCAGCGATCGCACTCTCACTATTGCAACCACGCGCAAATCAGAATTTGGATTGGATCAACCCTCCGCCACAGTCGAAATCAAACTGGCCAATCAGCAGATTCATCAATTCGTTCTTGGTAAACCAAACTTCAATCGCAACTTTTTGTATGCTTTAGCTGATCCCCCAGTCAACACCAATCGAGAGTTAGCTGTGTTGCTAGTGCCGATCGATTTTCAAAACGCCGTCGATCGTCCATTAGATGAATGGAAGAAAGAAAAGCCGAAGAAAGATCCTAAGGCAACGTCTAGCCCTTCGCCCAGCAGCAGCCCTACACCTTCGTCGTCTAGCTCTTCTCCTCCTAGTAGCCCTGCTCCTTTTCCATCGCCTTCAGCAAGTAGTTCTCCCACTCCATCCCCTGCGCCTCAAACTAGCGTTAGTCCTACTCCTTCGTCATCCCCTGCGCCCTCTCAATAAGTTCAATGAGTACTCCAACGGCTACCCTGCTCATTTCCTGTCCTGACCAAAAAGGCTTAGTCGCTAAGATTGCCAACTTCATTTACTCGAATGGTGGCAACATCATTCACGCCGACCAACATACCGACTTTTCAGCGGGGCTATTTCTCAATCGGATTGAGTGGCAGTTGGAAGGGTTTCATTTGCCCCGTGAGGTGATTGAGCCTGCATTTCGAGCCATTGCGTCTCCCCTCAACGCCACCTGGCAACTTCACTTTTCGGATACGACGCCTCGAATCGCCATTTGGGTGAGCAAACAAGATCACTGTTTATTTGACTTGCTTTGGCGTCAGCAGTCGGGAGAGTTGCGGGCAGAAGTGCCGTTGATTATCAGCAACCATGAGAAATTGGGCGCGATCGCAGCCCAATTTGGCATCGATTTTCATCATATTTCCATCACAAAAGAAACAAAAGCAGGGCAAGAAGCAAGACAGCTAGAACTCTTGCAGCAATACAACATTGACTTAGTAGTGTTAGCAAAATACATGCAAGTGCTAAGTTCAGATTTCATTGCGAAGTTTCCAACAGTGATTAATATTCACCATTCATTTCTACCTGCCTTTGCGGGTGCAAATCCTTACGAGCGAGCGTTTGAACGGGGCGTCAAGATTATTGGTGCCACTGCGCATTACACAACCGAAAACCTAGATGAAGGTCCCATCATTGAGCAAGATGTCGTTCGCGTCAGTCACCGTGATAACACCGCCGACCTCATTCGTAAAGGAAAAGATTTGGAGCGAGTCGTTTTAGCGAGAGCAGTACGATTGCATCTACAAAATCGTGTGTTGGTGTACGGAAATCGCACCGTCGTCTTTGGCTGAAGTCTGTCTGAAGAGGTAAGCGCTTCTGTCATACATGTCGTTACTACAGAGGCAAGGCTCTCTATCGCTTAGGTAATTCTGATGACAACCTCCTCAAGTCCGACTCCAACTGAAACCACCGTCATTAATGGTTCCATGCAAGCGGCAGTCATAGCGCAATATGGATCGCCTGACGTGTTTGAGATCAAAAACATTGCGCCGCCTCAAGTCAAAGCCGATCAAGTCCTAATTCGAGTTTATGCATCCAGCGTGAATCCTATCGATTGGAAAATTCGCAAAGGGATGCTCAAATTGTTACCCGGACAGAAATTTCCCATGGTGTTAGGGTTTGACATTGCTGGAGAAGTGGTTGCAACTGGCGTTCAGGTAACACATCTCAACGTCGGGGATGCCGTTTATGCCTACTCCAATCAGTTTCCTGGCGGTGCTTATGCTGATTATGCAGCGGTTCCGGAGAAAGTAACGGCTGCCAAGCCGGAGAATTTGTCTTATCCAGAAGCGGCTTCCATTCCACTGGCTGCAACCACTGCACTACAAGCCTTACGAGATGCAGGAAAGCTCAACGCTGGACAACGAGTGTTAATCAATGGGGCGTCAGGTGGCGTTGGCATTTTTGCTGTGCAGATCGCAAAGCTCTTTGGAGCACATGTCACGGCGGTTTGCAGCACACAAAACATTGATCTCGTGAACAGCTTGTCGCCCGATCGCATCATCGACTACAAGCAAACCGACTTCACTCAAGAAGCCACATCTTATGATTTGGTCTTCGATGTCGTTGGTTCAAAGCCCTACTCCGCCTGCAAGCGTATCCTCACCGGAAAGGGAATTTACGTCACCACGCAACCCGATCCCAAGAACTACCTTCAAGCATTGCTAACCCGCGTTCTGCCTGGTCAAACCGCCAAAGTCATTCTTGCTAGGGCCAATCGCGTTGACCTCATTTACCTCAAAGAACAAATGGAAACGGGCAAGATTCGATCGATTATCGATCGAACCTACCCGCTTTCTGAAATTGCCGCTGCTCATGCCTATAGTGAGGAAGGTCATGCCGTCGGCAAAATTGCCATCACGATGGTCTAACTCTCTGACTCAAAATAATGAGGTGTAAAGTTGCCGTGCAATCCGTAGGGAACGTGGTGCTTGAAGTGCAGCCGCGCGATCGCGCCCTGCTCCACGTTCTTCGCGTCCAAAATGACGACTGAAGAGCGATCGCTTTTGCTGTCATATGCGATCGCTAGCAACCAACCGTCATCCTCATCACCCTGCACCTGGGTATACAGCCCAGACTCATCAGAGCGATCGCGCGGCACAAACACAGGTTCACCAACATATCCGTCCGGTGCAAAGCTGGCGACCGATCGCTCTCCCGACTCCACATCTACTTTTAGAATGGCTTGATGCGGTGCATTTCCACTCGAGGCATGAGCTGCTGCCATATAGATATAGCGGTGCTTCCGTCCCGCTACACCTGGATGCACGAACGGAAACTCGCAGCAGCGTTGCTCCAGAAGTTCGCGCTTGACCGTTTGATCTGCCAAATTGAGGTTAAACCGCCACAATTGACCAGGCGCTAACGCCTCGAAATCTGTTTGTCGATAGTCCGAACCCGGTTCAACAGACGGCAAGTTCTCGTAGCACACCGAATCGAGAATAATCTCTCCATCTTCTTCGTAAGCATTTGCATGGTGGAACACAAATCCTGACTGCGTTTCAAGAATTTGGGCAGTGGGGCGACCAGAAGACGTATCACGAGGAATAAGAATGATGCGCGTCGGCTTGTCAGGGCGAAACTTGATGCATTCCCCTGCGGACTTCATGCCTGCTAAGAACGGAATCGGATTAAAATCGACTGGATTTTGAAAAAAGATACAGTAGTTCGGCGTGATCGCGAAGTCGTGAATAAACGCGAAGCCTGGAACGGGATGATCGTGCTGTCGCACAATCTTGCCATTTAAATCGAGTTCGTAAATCGCGATCGTAAACGATAACCCTGCTTTGATCGAAAAGTTGACTAAGCACGGTTTGCCATCATCAAACTGGCTCACCGGATCGATCCACGGGTGAGCCGCAAACGGTGCGCCTTTCGACAGCACACCATCAAAGTATTCCTGTCCCAACGTTTCCAATGTTTGTGGATCAAGGCGATGTGGTTCTGCGGCTTCCCAAAGCGCCAACAGCTTTCCGCCCCAATACAGAACTTGAGTATTCGCGATGTTTTTGGTCCGAGTGTCAAAAGCATTCGCTAACCAACCTCCGGGCTTCTGCGTACCAAATACGCCCCGATACAAAATCTTGCCCGCTTTCTGCTCGGCCAAATAGCCTTCCGTTTTGACAAACCGATTGCGGAAATGAGCGCGTCCGTCTTTGATGGCGATCGCGCAGATCATTCCATCGCCATCAAACGGGTGCTGAAGCTGTTGCCCATTCACATCGAGCAATCCAGGACCATTGCGAAACAGCGTCCCTTCCAACGCTTGAGGAATTTCACCCTCTATTTCATCAATCCAGTACTCATATTCTTGATGAAGCGATCGATATCCCTTTTGCCATTCCTCAGTGTTATATGACGTAATCGGGACAGTAGAAGCGTGTTCAAACAGTTGCATATCGTCTGAATATCTAAAGTTGAATTGTGCGATTCAGGCAGTCGTCTTGATCCGCCGAAGGACAGTCTTATTTTGGCTCCTCAACAGGTTCGGGCTGTTTAGAAGTCCAAGCAGAAACCAGATTCGGCAAGAAAGATTGCCCGATTGGTTTTGCAGGGTCAGCTTCTAGAGCAGGCGCAGGCTGTTCAACCGACGTTGCTTCAACCGTACTAGGCAGCCAACCCAACAGCGGAAATGGCAGCAGCGTTGTGACATTCGTAATGACTACGAGCAGCCAGAGCTTATCGAAATTAGTGTCGGTTACTCCTAACCAGTGCGTTAACAGCGCCCCAAATTCGTAAGAAACCAACCCTGCCAGGTTCACAACTGACATTAGCAACGCAAACAGGGTTGCCTCCACTCCCGGTGGACATAATCTCGCGGCTAGAACCAGCACTGGCATAAATGCAATCTGTCCCATGACGGTGAGAATTAAACTGTCACCTAAACTGAACCAGCGATCGTCAATTCCCAGCGTCCGGTTAGCATGGGTCACGAGTAGCAGCATCGACATTCCTAGCACCGACGACAGCACAATTGACCATCCAAAAATTGTGCGAAAGGGGACGGCTTTCAAAAACCGTTGGAACACCCAAATGCCCAAGAGCGAAGCAATGCTAGTCACCAACCGGACTCGACCCAAAAACTCTGGCTCGAATCCCAATTCATTTGTAGAAAAATAGAAGAAAGCAGACTCAGCCGTTGGAGTGGCTTGCCATAAAAACAGAAATGCAGTGGGCATCCAAATCGTTTTTTGAGACACCGCTTGCTTCAGTTGCCCTAGCTGATGGCGCACCACTGACCAATCTGACTTTGCAGTCACTGGAGTTTCAGCAATGAACCAAGCTACACCAGAAATAATTAGCGGAAAGGTCGCTGTGATTAGAAAAATAGTGCGAGTATCAAAAACGTGCAGCAATAAGCCACTGAAGTAGGCGGTAATCAGCCCGCCTAGGGCAGAAGCGCCCCAAGACAGAGACTGTAGCGATCCTGCTCCGCTCACTGATTCATGTCTAGCACGCTCTACGACGATCGAATCGACAATGACATCACTAACGGCAACCGAGAGAGAACCCAGCGCGATCGCAGCCGTTGCTGCCCAAGGAGAGTGAACAAGCGTCGCCATGATCACCCAGGACGACGTACCCAAAATTCCAGATAGTACTAGGTAAGGGCGTCTGCGATATCCAAAGATAGGTAATCCATCGGAGATAAATCCAAATAGGGGTTTTATCATCCACGGAATCGCTACGATGCCCAACAGAGCGGATACTTCAGCAGGACTCAGCGCCAGTTCATCTTTGAGGAAGAAACTGACCGCTAATCGCGCTAATCCTAGAATGCCTTGGACAAAATAGACTAGCAAAATAGCGATTAACTCAGTCGTTGGCTCGTGACCAAAGAAAATCTTCTCTGTCACAGATGCCTTAATCTTCGCTAAACCAGAGTCAGAAACAATCATTGACGATTCGTTACAAATATCAATCAATCGTTCCTATGATAGCTCCATATCGAGTTTGCAGAATCTTTAGGCCCTAAAGTCAGCATTTCGGAACATATTTATTAAGTAATCTTTCGTTGAATTGACATAAGAATCGTGAGTTTCTCTAAGTTTGCAGCCGCTCAACGCGTTTTTTGAGTTTCTAAACTGCAACATTTAAGCGGTAGAACACGTTGATTCACGCTTTGACACTTTTTGTAATATTGTTTAACATAACGGTAGCCAATGCACCCCAGAGTATGACTACCATGCAAGATACACAAAGAATTACTGCTCCTGCTTCTGTAGAAAACCGTAACGCTTGGAAGTTTGGCTTTACTCCCCAAGCAGAATTATGGAATGGACGGTTCGCCATGATTGGTTTTGTTGCTGCTTTGTTCACTGAATTCTTTTCCGGTGAAGGAGTCCTACGTTTTTTAGGTCTAATGTAATTGAATCTCTCCTCTAAATTTTTGGTTAACCTAAAAGCTAGTCTTGCGGATGCTTCACACCGAAGTGTCCAATTTTTTATGGGGCTGAAGGACAAAAAGCACACGTTATTTCATATATCCATTGGCTGCTATTTGATAGCAAATGGCTAATAAAAAACCCGATGGAGTTGAAACCACCGGGTAGAGAGATCAAGATGAATTGAAATTAGCGAATGTACTCTTTTAGAACACTGTTGCGATTTGGGTGACGCAACTTGCGGAGTGCCTTCGCTTCGATTTGGCGAATGCGCTCACGAGTTACATTGAAGATTTGCCCGATTTCTTCTAGGGTCTTCATACGTCCGTCGTCTAGACCATAGCGCAATCTGAGAACGTCCTTCTCACGGGGACTAAGGGTTGCCAAAACTCCTTCTAAGTCTTCCCGCAGCAGGTTCTTAGACACCTGATCTTCAGGGGTTTCGCCATCCGACTCGATAAAGTCGCCCAAGCGAGAATCTTCTTCCTTACCGATCGGCGTTTCTAACGAAATCGGCAACTGAGCAGACTTGGCAATGAACCGCAGTTTTTCGATCGTCATTTCCATCCGAGTCGCAATTTCTTCTTCCGTTGGCTTGCGCCCCATTTCTTGCGACAATAGCTTGGTCGTCTTTTTAATGCGAGAAATGGTTTCGTACAAGTGAACAGGAAGACGAATGGTACGGGACTGATCCGCGATCGCTCGGGTAATTGCTTGCCGAATCCACCACGTTGCGTAGGTTGAGAACTTGTAGCCTTTTTCGTGATCAAACTTTTCAGCCGCCCGAATCAGACCCAAGCTGCCTTCCTGAATCAGATCTTGAAACGACAGGCCCCGGTTCATGTACTTCTTGGCGATCGACACCACGAGCCGGAGGTTCGACTGCACCATCTTATCTTTAGCGCGGCGACCCAAGTGCAAGCGATACCGAAACTGCGGCAAGGGCATCTTCACTTCTTCTGCCCATTCCGCATCAGACGGAACGCGGTCTAGCTTCTCGGTCATTTTGACCAGGATGCGCTCTAGCTCTAGCAAATCAGCAATCTTACGAGCAAGTTCGATTTCTTCGTCTGCCCTCAGGAGGCGAATTCGACCAATCTCTTGAAGGTAAAGCCGAATCGAGTCTTCGGTGTAATGCTTTTTCTTGGCTTGTGTTCGGCGACGGGTAGCCCGAGCCTTGCCTGACTTGCCCTCTTCTTCGACGCCATCAGAATCCTCTTGATCCTCATCTATGTCGTCGTATCCTCCCCCCAAATCACTCTCAAACGCATCTTCTGCAGGAGTGCTATCGAGTGCTTCAAGTAGTACGTCGTTGGCTTGGGTCATGCCGCGTTCCTCATGCTCCTTAAGTAGTCAAAAAGTAGTCGAAAAAATGTGGCAGCGGAAACAGTATCTAGCTCAGTCCAGCTATTACTCAACTTTAAGTGAGTCATCAAGCAAGCGACTCAATAGCGGGTGTTGAGGTCATTGCGTGGTGTGCATACATCGCCTACAAGTAGAACCATGCATGACAAAACCTGACATTCATCACGTTTATGGGAATTGTGCAAGCAAATAGGGTATCCTGCCTTCCCTGGAAATATACCGTTGGGCAGATGTACCAATGCACAAATCTTAATTGATAAATGTTGTAATGTCTCCCCGATTGTAGCCTTTCTCACAAAAGTTGCACCTATTTTATGAACCTTTATTTCTGAGGCTGAAAAGTGATGCCGATAGAAACACGCATTTGCAATGTAAACCTCAATCAAATCACCACTTGGGCTCCTTTACAAAAAGTCATCGAGCAAAGACCTGACTCCGCAATATTGGGATTACAGCAGTGATGTGAGAACGAAAGAGAAGCACTTTTATCAAAGCAAACAACTATTTCGCAGACCAAATCAGGAATAGCTGAAGCAGGATTTACTGTTACATCCTGCCCCATAGCATCTCCAAAAGCATTTGTGATGGTTTTGGGATCCTGAATTACGGCTCTATGATGATACGGTAGCCCAAATTTAAGGGATCAGACTAGGGGGAAATATTAAGTTAGATGTTGATGTCAGAAGAGCCAAAACAAACTGGGGGCGATGGCGAAACCGCTTTGTATCTCCTAAGTTGAACAGGCTTTGAGAAGGCCTACTCCTCTCCGAGAGTATACAAGCTGTAACAGGGTAAGTTGTTAAGAAATTAGAATGTTTTATGGTTTCAGAAGTACATTATTAAGAAGGCTTAATTAACAGTCGTACTAACTTGTACTAACTATTTAAAACTAATAATTTTACTAACTGCTTAAAAAGGATTACTAAAAGCATCACTAAAGGTGGGGCAATGCTGACCAAACCTGATCAATAGTAGAAAAATGATAGCCTTTCTGTAGAAGTTCAGGAACGAGACGATCAACTGTTTCTGCAACGTCTTCGCCACCGTCAGCGCCATCATGAAGAACGATAATGGAGCCGTTTTGAATCTGGTTTAAGACTCGCTGCACCACAATTGACGAACCAGGACGCGCCCAATCCTCAGGAATAATGCTCCACATTACAGTGCGGTAGTTCCAACGTTGCAGATAGCTTAGAGTTTGGGGAGCGAACAGACCGTAGGGAGGACGAACATCTATCAAGGTTTTAGGGTTGATTTGACACGTCTTAGCGATCGCAGTTTTTGTAAGATTTAGGGTTGCTTTAAGCTCGGTTGCGGTCAAACCCGTGAAGGCTTGATGATCATAGCCGTGTAGTCCAATCCAATGACCGCGCTGGTAAACCTGGCGAGCTAGATCGGGGTAATCTTCAACGCAGGCCCCTAACCAAAAGAAAGTGGCAGAAATCTTGTGATGGTCAAGGACATCTAGTAACAGGGGCGTATATTGCGGGTGGGGTCCATCATCGAACGTAAGCGCGATCGTAGGGCTATCGTCACGACCTGACCATAGGCACTGAGGAAACGTAGGCTTTAAAAGACGATGCAAGAAAGGATAAATCGGAGCAAAGGACATTGACTAAAACTGAACAAATTACGCGAATTCAATAAAATCTTAATTTAGCGAAATTAGATAGAGATCAAGAGGCTAAGCACCGTTGGCGAGCGGAAGCAGACTGAACTAGAGAAGAGAGAATATCACTACTGAGCGGTTTAACCAGGAAGCCATCAAAACCAGGATTTTGGTCTTGATACAACCAGCGTGGCATATGACAGTCTGTTAAAACAACGAGTGTAATGCTTTCTGAATCTGCGATCGCTCTCAGTCGATGCAAAGGCAATTCAGACCAGTCATTGCCGTACAGAATAACGAGGCAAGGAGGAGCCTGTCTCACTGTGGCAACAGCGTGTTCGATCGAGTCTGCGATTTGCACACGAAACTTTAGTCGTCCTAGAAGTGATTCTAGTCCGTATAACTCATCGCGCCGTTGTGATAACAGCAGAACGTAATTGGATTCAAATATCATAGTTAACCTTAGCAAGCTACTTGTTAATATAGCGACCGCAAAAGGCTGTTTTTTAGAGCAAATATCGCTATAAATGCTTCACTGATTACTTCTTCAGGTTTCTTTTGCGTTTAAGTGCTTCCACTTTTCTTAGGGTTTGAATCGAAATGGATTTTTGCTCTGAACGATTGGAACAAACAGTAAATTTTTAATGCTTCGTAGAAGATTTGTAAGATGTTAAGAACATGGCTAGAAGTAGCCAAAGCTAGGCCGGAAGAGGATTTGAAGAAGTTGTAGAAAGATTAAGATGCTGTTGCAGTACTTACTCGCATTATTAAAGAATTACTTCATTTCTAATACTTGTATCTGTCGTCACTAAAGGCGAAATGAGCATCCTTCTTTAGCAGAAATAGAAATAGATTTTCTTTAGACTTTAAAGGGATTTGTGAAGTAACCTTGAGCGATCGCTTTAATCATTCTGTGCATGAAATCATAGATTATTTCGTTGAAAATTTAACGAGATCATTAAGATGGATTCAAAGAATAAAATGCTCTACCTTGAGGAGTAGCTAATTTGGACTGTCCTGCTTCAATTAGAGCGCGATCGCGAATTCGGCACGAATCACAGACACCGCAAGGTTGCTCTCCGCCCTGATAGCATGACCAGGTTAGGGAGAGCGGCACGTCAAGGTGCAAGGCGCGATGCACGATATCAACTTTAGAATCCATCACAAGTGGAGCAACGAGTTTTGGCGCTCTGCCTTCGATTCCCGCCTTTGAGGAAAGGCTGGCCAAGGTTTGAAATGCCTCTAAAAATTCGGGTCGGCAATCGGGGTAGCCAGAATAATCGACAGCGTTGATGCCTAGATAGATCGCATCGGCTTGTTTGGCTTCGGCCAGGGAGAGCGCGATCGCAATAAACACGGTATTTCTCCCTGGCACATAGGTAATGGGAATTTCAGTAGGATTTACGCCCTCGGTCGGCACGGTTAACGCTTCATCTGTCAAGGCAGAACCACCCCACTGGGCTAAATTCACATCGACAGTGAAATGCTCTTGAATCCCCAAATGGCTAGCGACTTGTTTGGCCGCAAGGAGTTCGCGATCGTGCCGTTGCCCGTAGCGAAACGAGAGCGCAATGATCTCGAATCCATCTGCGCTCGCTTGAGCCGCTGAGGTTGCAGAGTCTAAACCGCCAGATAGAAGAACGATCGCTTTAGAAGCCATAAGAAGAGCAGGAATAGGAAACGCCTTTCTGATATTCTCATCGTTTCAACGCTTTCCAATTGCTGTTTCCTTTACCGTTGAGCAAGGTTTGGTGTACGCCCAACCAGTCCACTCATGAGGCGGAAGGTCAGCGATTTAATTGGTTGCACGGTTCCAAGTATCCAAAGTGCGATACGACGGAGAAAGACAACAGGTGCGATTTGAGTAGAAAATGTTCGATTTAGCACGTCAGTCACGCTCAAAATGATCAGGTTTTCCCACTGACGCCATCGCTCGTAGCGCTTGAGAACTTTAATACTAGAAATGTCTTCGTTGCGATCGCTCGCGGTTTGCAAGACTTGCGCTAATGCTGCGGCATCTCGAATGCCCATATTAATGCCTTGTCCACCGAGGGGATGGCAGCAGTGAGCCGCGTCTCCAATCAAGGCTAATCGCGAGGCAACATAGCGACTGCTGTGGAGCAATTGCACGGGGAAGACGTAGCGCTCGCCTTCCAGCTTGGGGTTACTCAAGTGCGCTCCATAGCGTTGAATGAACCGTTCTGTAAATTCGTTGTCGCTGAGCGCCAGCATTGCTTCGGCTTCGGTTTTTGGCACTGTCCACACGATGCGGCAGCGGTTGTTAGGAAGCGGCAAGATTCCCGATGGCCCGCCTTCCCAAAACCATTCATAGGCGGTGTTGTTATGAGATGCGTCGAGTTGAAAGGTGGCAACGACGCAGGCTTGCCAGTATTTCCAACCGTAGGTGCGGATGTTAGCTTGCTGGCGAAGCGGAGATCGCGACCCGTCAGCCGCAATGACTAACCGAGTCCGAATGGAATGAATCTGATCAGAAATGGCAACGTCTAAAATGGCATCCTCTGCCCGAAATTCTGTCTTCAAAACCTTGGCAGGACAAAGGTGCAGGACGTTTGAGCAGTGTTCAAGACTCTCTTGTAGTGCGGTCAGTAACACTCGATGTTCGGCAACGTAACCTAGCGTTTGTGTGCCAATATCGGTTGGCGCAAACTTTACAACGCTGGGATGGTTAGCGTCGGATAGGCGAACGGTCTTGTAGGTTTCAATCTGCGGACGAATGGTTTTCCAGACGCCAAGCCCTTGTAGAATCTGGCTTGAGAGTAGCGAGATGGAATACGCTTGGGCTTTGGCAACTGCCTGAGATTGGGTTTCTGCTTCGATCAGAGCAATCTTTAAGTTTGAATCTTTCAGCGCACAAGCAAAAAGGGTTCCGACGATGCCGCCGCCTACGATCGCAATGTCATAGGCATCGGAATCGCGCTGACTTACCGATTGGCTTGCGACTAGTTGCTCTAACGCCATTTTTCTAAACTAACGATACGAAACTTTACACCTATTCTCTCTCAAACCTCAAAACCTATCAACTGTAAGCGCTTCTGAATGATGAGTTGTGCTGCTTCAGTTTCGGAGCAACGCACAATGTCAAGCTTCTCTATAGGTTACTGAGGGATGAGGTTAAACCGCCGCAGACATGAGTTCTTCTGCCATGTCGAAGTTAGCCGTGGCAGTTTGTACGTCATCGAGATCATCTAGAGCGTCCATTAGTTTGAGCAGCGATCGCGCTTGATCAGAATCGGTAACGTCTACTGTCGTTTGAGGGAGCCACCGTAACTCCGCCTGAGTCACAGTGTAGCCCTTGTCTTGAAGAGTTTGGCTCAGCGTTTCTAGGTTCTCGACTTCAGTGAAGACTTCTGCAACTTTTCCGGTTTCGGCGTCGCTCAATTCATACGTGTCTGCGCCCGCTTCGAGACATGCTTCGAGCAGTGCCTCTTCATCGATTTCGGTTTGAGCCGAACGGCCTCGTCCGCGTCGGGTGTCATTGGCAATAAATGAAATTTCGGCAACGCCTTTTTGCTCAAACATCCAGCTTACACAGCCCGTTTCACCTAAGTTTCCGCCGTTTTTGCTGAAGGCTTCTCTCAGCGTTGCTGCCGTCCGGTTGCGATTGTCGGTGAGCGCTTCAATTAGAACAGCAACACCGCCTGAACCATACCCTTCGTAACGAATGGCTTCGAGCGTGTCGTTTCCTCCAAAGCTGCCAGCGCCTTTTGCGATCGCGCGCTCAATGTTGTCGTTGGGAATGCCTGCCGCTTTTGCCTTCTCGATCGCCGTTCTCAATTGAAAATTGCCCGTCGGATCAGGAACACCACTGCGAGCCGCGACGATAATTTCCCGCGAAATTTTGGTAAATACTTTTCCTTTAACCGCGTCAACTCTGGCTTTCTGACGCTTAATGTTTGCCCACTTGCTGTGTCCTGCCATATCTGAAGTCGAGTTACAGTACCAACGTTCGATATATAGGATATCTTGCAGTAATCTTACATTGGCAGCGGATGTGAGGAACCTTCGGAAGAGGCTTTGCCTGCGGATGGAACAGATATAGCGGATGACAGGTTTCTCTCATCTGTCTATCCGCTACATCCGTTAGTGAATCCGCTGCCAATCAGTTGTCTATATATCACGAGCGTAAGCGGTTAGATTGATTTGGGTCATCTCCTGTCTGGAAATCTGACTGGATCAACGTTCCCAAAACAACGTTATCTTTTACTTTTTAATTAGTCTAATATCCTTGAAAAAAAAACTAGCCGAACAGGGCAGCGCTGTATATCATAAGAACCTGATCATTGTGGTTCCTTTTTATTTCAACACTTTAGACAACAATAAAACAAAACACAGCAATGCCAAAGGGGGCAAAACAAATTGCGCTGCCAAAACAGCAAATGAATACAAAGCGAGTCCAGACAAATCAGGTTGCGTGTTGCAGTTGTAGTTTTGTTCTGGTGGTGGAAATCCACACATGCTGCCTAACGGAGCGTTATCAGGTTGTTTTTTCCCGCAACTTGATACAATAATCAGAGTGAAAACTATCAAAAGAACGTTTCGTATCACAATTACTAATTTCCGAACTGTTTTAGGAAGTTGACTACATGCAGATTGTAGTCAATTCCTTAAGTAAGGCTATCCTAGTCGTGCGATAAGCTCTTCAAGAATAGTTTTATTAACCGTGATTTTAGCAGTGTTCTCTTTGTTGTTTATATCATTAGCTTTTGCCGCCAGTAAACGTGACGCCTTGAATAAAGTAGCGGTTGAAGAATGCATAAATCGCCAGCGCAGGCAGTGTAAACACCATTGAGGCTGCCATGATGTAGTTCCAGTAGGTGATGTATTGTCCTTTGAAGGCATTTAAGCCGATGGGTAAGGTAAACATGGTTGGATCTGACATGACAACCAGTGGCAGTAAAAATTCATTCCAAGATCCCATAAAGATAAAGATGGTTTGCGCCGCTAAAGCGGGTTTGGCTAGCGGAAGCACCACCTGAAAAAACGTTTCAAATCGATTTAACCCATCTAATGCAGCCGCTTCCTCTAATTCTTTTGGAAAGTTGAGAAAAAATTGTCGCATCATGAAAATGAACGTGGCATTGACGACAGTTGGAATGATCAGTCCTTGATAAGAATTGAGCCAGCCTAATGATTTGAGGATCAAAAACTTGGGTAGCAACGTGATTTGCGCCGGAACAACAAGAACCGCCAGAATCAAGAAAAACAGAAAACGATTTCCGGGAAACTGAACTCTAGCCAACGCATAGCCTGCCATTGAGTTAAACAACAAGTTGAACAACGTCACGATTAGCGCAACGATCGCGCTATTAAATAACCACCGTCCAAACAATGGCTCTTGCAAGAAAATCTGCTTGTAGTTGTCAAACGTGAACGTTTGAGGAACGAAATTAGAGCCGCCAGATGAAATTTCTGCCAACGATTTGAATGACGCAGATAATGCCCATGTAAATGGAATGAATGTTATGACGGTATATAAAATTAATCCAACATAGAGCAAGCCGATCGGCCAGTGAAGAGGCTTTTTCATAATAGAGTTGTCTGGAAATAAGGCGAAAAATCCTTGAAAGCTTTATCTGGCAAGCATTTCAACCATTTTGGTCAAAAATCGCCACAACCTCTGCATAGTAGGCATTTCAGCCGTTTTCCTCCTAAGAGCCTAGCCGAAAACCTGAATTGCCCGCACCACAATGCAAGCACACGAT